>JAFGXB010000275.1 GCA_016936875.1 Burkholderiaceae bacterium
ACCAAGGGCGCAGCCATCTTGCAGGCGCCCGACCGGCTCAAGGCGTTTCAGGACAACGAGAACACCTATGGCAAAGGGGCCACGGGGCAGGGCGGTGGCATCACCCCGGCCACCAAGGTACTGCCCGCCACCAGCGCCATCCTCAACGCCAATAATGCCTTGCTCGATGCCACCAAATCGCCGGGTGTGCCCACCATGCTCTACCGCGACAAGCAGGGCGACGCGATGCTGGTGGTTGGCCCGCCGGACGCGCAGCAACTCAAGGACATCCTCGCCAGTGTGAAATAGGGGGCACCTCAACCCACGCTGCGCAGCACCGTGGACAGGGTGTGATCCGGCAGCAGCCCGATGATGAGGTGGGCGCTGCCACTGGCGCTGCGGTAGAGCATGACCGGAAAGGTGTGCAGGTCCGCCTCATGCATCAGCGCGGCGTTGGTTTGCAGCTGCCGCACCACCTCGGGCGCCGGATGTTTCAACGGGCGGATGCCCCCGGCCGGGCTGTCGCCAAAGTCCCAGTCATTCTCGTTTTTGTGAAACGCCGCCAGCGGGCTGGGCGCACTGAGAATGGCAGCGGCCTTGCCTGGGCTGCTCGCCTCCAGTTGCCCCACTGGAATCCAGCGCAATTGCAAACCGGCTTTGCCGACTTCGGCCCGCGTGGACAGGTAGAGCTTGTGCGAGTACGGGCAGTTGGGGTCGAAGAAGATATAAACAATGCGCGGCCCCGAGCCCTCTTGCACCCAATGCGCCTTGCCGATCGATGCCATGAGCGCGGCGGCGCGCGCGGTCTCGGGATTGACGGCCCAGTCGAGCGTTGAGCCGGTGTTGGTCTGGGTTGCTGCCGCCGCTGCCGCAGGCCACAACAGTGGCACAGCGCAAAACAAACCGCCCAGACGCAGCAGCAGGCGGCGGTTGGAGTCTGCCAGCTGACGCGTGCGCAGAGCGTCTGGAGCGAAGGCGTTGTTGCGTTGCACGGCATTCCTCTCTGAGCGTCCCCAGGGTTGGTTCTCCGACCCGCCCCCCGTGGGGGTCAAGGACACTTGGGCGACCCTGCGTTTCCTTGAGAGAGTCTGCGTGAAAATAGCAGCCACGTCGCGGAAGTAAAGCGCACAAACCCGCAGAGGCGAGAGCTGCGTCGGCGCGTTGCGCACCCATGAAAAAGGCCAGCGCATGCTGGCCTTTGCGGGAAAGGGTGCAAATCAAAACACGATCTGGCCCCCAATGCCAACGCCGAAGTTGGCACTGCCGTTGCTGAGACCTTTGTCCAGATAGACCTGGAAGCCGCTGCCTTTGGCTGTGGCGTTGTAATTCCACGCAACGATCAGGTCAGACGGCGCGGAAGCGTCGGCAACCTGCGACTGCGCGCCGGCATACATCAGGGTGAAAATGTTTTGCTGGCTGGCCGCATAGCTCGCGCCGAACTGATAGATGCCGATATTGCGCAGGTTTTGCCCAGCAGGATTGCCGACGATGCGGTAGCCCAGATTGGCAAACGGGAACCAGTGATTGCCGACGATCTGCTGCAGCCCCACGCCCATTTCAAAATCGTTCTTGCCCGTTCCCAGGCCGTTGGCGGCTGAAGCCGTGCCGAATTTGATCTTGGCGTAAGGCGTGATGGAAGGCGTCAGCCCGCTGCCCTGGAAGATTTTGTAATGCCCGGCCAGCCAGACATCGCCCAGGCCACTGGCTGCGCGCGTTTGCGTGGAACTGGTGGTGCCGCCCACCACGGTGTTGCCGGAGACGGTGGCTCCGACGGGCAGGCCGGTTTCCGAGACATAGGGCACGGTCAGTTTGACGCGCCAGTTGCTGTCGCCATACTGGATGTCGGTGGCGTCGTAGCGGATGTTGATGTTGTTGTCGGTACCGAATTTCCCCTGGAAAAATGACAGGGTGTTGCCAACCGTGAGGGCAGGCTCCGCATGTGCGGTGCAAACGCCGCCCACTGCAAACAGGGTGGCAATGAGGGTAGGACGGAGGATCATGATGGTCTCGCTGGTGGGGGATGGAGGCCAACCTCAACACGCTGTTGAGGCGAGGAACTTGTTTAACCGTGGGAAATTGTCACACAAAAAAACAAGCCATCCTTGTCCAATCGCAAACTGATGTGCTGTGGCGCTGCGCCGCTCATGGGCCACTTTGTGCACAGGGCGCTGGTATTCTGGCGTCCAGCCTGCAGTATCCCCACTTTGTTGTTGTTTATCTATCCGAGCACTGATCCATGAGCGCCTTGCCCCCCGATGTTCCCTCGCAGCGTCCTGAGTCGTCCGCCCAGCCCGGCCCGTGGGAAAAGCAGGTGCTGGAAAAGCTGGTGCTCGAAGTTGTGAATGAAAAAAGACGGGCACGGCGTTGGTCGATTTTTTTTCGTTTTGTGTTTCTGGGGATTCTGGCGCTCATTTTTTTTGGTGGCGTTCTGGCGGAATACGGCGGCAGCCCGAAAACTGGTCCGCACACCGCACTGATCGAGCTCAATGGCGAAATTTCCATCAGTTCCGCGGCCAGTGCCGACAACATCAACGCCGCTTTGCAGGATGCGTTTTCCAACCCGCAGACCAAAGGTGTGATTCTGCGCATCAACAGCCCGGGCGGCAGTCCGGTGCAGGCCAGCCAGATCTTTGCGGAAATCGAGCGTCTGCGGGCCAAGTACAACAAGCCGGTGTATGCCGTGTGCGAGGAAGTGTGTGCTTCCGGGGCGTATTACGTCGCTGCGGCGGCCAATGACATTTACGTCAATCCGGCCAGTCTGGTGGGCTCCATCGGGGTGCTGATGGATGGCTTCGGCTTTTCCGGCCTGATGGACAAACTGGGCGTGACCCGCCGCCTGCTCACCGCCGGTGCCAACAAGGGATTCATGGACCCGTTCACGCCGATGCCCGAAGACCAGAAAACTTACGCGCTGGGCATGCTGGAGCAGATTCACAAGCAGTTCATCGCCGCGGTGGAAAAAGGCCGCGGTAGCCGTCTGAAGGTGAACGACGAAACGTTCTCGGGGCTG
>JAFGXB010000276.1 GCA_016936875.1 Burkholderiaceae bacterium
GACCGCGGCCAGGTGTGCGAGCGCGATGCCCAGGGCCAGCCCACGCGCATGGTGGGCATGGTGCAGAACGTCACCGACCGCAAGCTGCTTGAACTGCGGCTGGAAAAAATGGCCAGCATCGACGATCTCACCCAGCTTCCCAACCGTCGCGCCGGCATGGCCTATCTGTCGCATCAGATCGAACTGGCGCAGCGTGCAGGCCTGCTGCTGTGCGTTGGCGTGCTCGACATCGACGCCTTCAAGGCCGTCAATGACCAGTTCGGCCATGCCAAGGGTGACGCGGTGCTGCATCAGGTCGCCACACTGCTGCGCCAAACCCTGCGCGCTTGCGATTATGTGTTTCGCTCCGGTGGCGAGGAGTTCATTTTGCTGCTGCCCGGCGCGGCGCCCGAAACGGCGCACGCCGTCGCCGCCGACATTCATGCGGCACTGGAAGGCAAGGACTGGGACGCCGATCTGGGGATGGATGCGGTGACGGTGAGCATCGGACTGGCCTGTTTTCCCGAGGGGCAGACACCGGCCAGCAAACTGCTCGACCTGGCCGATCTCGCCCTGTACCGCGCCAAGGAGCAGGGCCGCAACCGCACCTGCGGCCCGCTCGAACAAACGTCGGCAGCGGCCACCCAGGCCACCGGGCAGTGAGCGGAAAACGGGAACAGGGCGCCTTCATGCGCCCAGCAACAGCCTGGCCGCCAGGCTCCACATGGTCAGCCCGATCAGGGCTTCGAGCACTTTCCAGGTGATGGGCCGTGCGAACAAGGGGCGCAATAGCCGCGCGCCATAGCCGAGGCTGAAAAAGAACGCGAACGAGGCAGATGTCGCGCCCACGCCGAATGCCAGTGTGTGTCCGGCAAACTGAGTGGACACGGAGCCGAGCAGTACCACCGTGTCCAGATAGACATGCGGATTGAGAAAGGTGAAGGCAAGGGTTGTTGCCAGCGTTTGCCACAGGCTGCGTGGCGCCGCGCTCTGCGGCGCCAGCACGGCGGACGAGCGCAGCGCTGCGCGAAAACTTCGCGCGCCGTACCAGAGCAGAAATGCGACTCCTGCGTATCGGCTGACTGTGGTCAGCCAGGGCGCGCGCTGCACCAGCACATGAAAACCGGACACCCCCACGCCAATGAGCAGCGCATCAGATAGCGCGCACGTCAGCACCACCCAGAACACATGCTCGCCCTTCAGCCCTTGCTTGAGCACGAAGGCGTTCTGCGCGCCGATGGCGAGGATGAGTGAAAGGCCGAGGAGAAAGCCGGAGAGGTAAGCATGCATGGGGCAGGGCTGCCTTCGGAACGTGGCGGTTGAGGGCATGCATTTTGCATGTGCAGAGCGGACGCAGCGTGTTGCCGGGTGCATGGTCATGCTGCGCTGCCAAGGTTTTTTTACAGTGCCGACGGCCATGCGTCGGCACGAATTCTGGAGAGCATGATGAGCATGATCCATCTGATCGGTGGTGAAAAAGGCGGGGTTGGCAAGTCGTTGATGGCCCGCTTGCTGGCGCAGTATTGCATCGACCACGATCTGCCCTTTGTCGGCTTCGACTCCGATAAATCGCATGGCGCGCTGCTGCGCTTTTACGCCGACTACACCTCGCCCGTGGTGGTAGATCGCTATGAGAGTCTCGACCGCATTGTCGAGGCGGCCAGCGCCGAACCGCTGCGCCGCGTACTCGTCGATCTGGCCGCGCAAACACAGGCCGCGCTGGTGCAGTGGATGAACGACTCCGGCCTGCTGGAGCTTGCCCCCGAACTCGGCCTGCAGATCCGCTACTGGCATGTCATGGATTCAGGGCGTGATTCGGTCGATCTGCTGCGCGCACTGCTCGACCGCTTCGGTGGTCGTCTCGACATCGTGCTGGTGCTCAACCAGTTGCGCGGCGACGACTTCAGCATCCTGGAACAGTCTGGACAAAAACAGCGCGCGCGCGAACTCGGTGTGCGCCTCATGCCGCTCAAGCGTCTGCACGAGGCCGCCATGATCAAGATCGACGCCGCGAGCAGCAGCTTCTGGGCCGCCACACAAAGCGGTGCCGCGCACGAGATGGGCATTCTGGAACGGCAGCGGGTGAAGACCTGGCTCAAAACCGCCTATCAGGAGATCGACGCCCTGGGCGTTTGATCCGCCCCGAGTTCGTGCAGGATGCTGCGCTGGCTGCGCAGCGCGCCCACTTCGCCGCAAACGCGAGATGTCTGCAAGCCGGTGCCGAGCAGGAGGCAACGGCGCAGTTGCGCGCGCCGTAAACCAAGCGGGGCGGTAGGGGTGGGTCAGGACAGACGGGGCTCTTGCGTGCGCAGGTAGTCGATGGACGCGGCAGTTTCGGTGCTCAGGCCTTGGGCGTTTTGGGACAGCAAGGCGTTTTCGATTTTTGTGGCCAGGGTTTTGCCGAGTTCCACGCCCCATTGATCAAAGGGGTTGATGCCGTAGAGCCAGCCTTCGACCACAGTACGGTGCTCGTACAGCGCCAGCAGCGCACCCAGGTGATAGGCGCTGAGTTGCTCCATCCAGATGAAGGTGGAGGGACGGCCGCCAGGACAGGCGCGGTGATGCGCGGCGCGCGCAGCGGCTTCCTGCGACATGCCTTGCGACATGAGTTCGATCTGCCAGCTGGAGGCGTCTTTGCCGTTCCATAGGGCATCTGCCTGACCGAGGGCATTGGCCAGCAGGGCGAGATGCTCGCGCAGATGTTTGTGCCAGGGATGCGCCACGGCGACGATTTCGTGAAACACCGGCACGGCCGCCTGATGCAGCAGCTGAAAGTAAGTGTGCTGCACCGGGGTGCCCACGCCGCTGATGACCGCCGGGCCGCTGACGTGGACGGGCTGCATGCCGTCGGCGCTGGTGGACTTGCCCAGCGACTCCATGAGCAGTTGTTGCAGGTAGAGCGGCATGTGCGAAAACGCATCGCCATACAGCCCGATGGACAGCAGCGGCAGACCAAAGCGCACGCGGTAGGCGTGCGACAGCCCGGCCATCAGGCCTGGGGCGCTGCTCTCCAGCGGGGTGTTGAGGAAGTGCATGTCCATGTCGTGCGCGCCGGCGTGGAGCTGCGTGACGGTGTCGCGGCCAAAGGCCAGCAGCAGCACCATGCCGTGGGTGCTCCACAGCGAGAAGCGGCCGCCGATTTCCGGCATCGAGCGGAAGATCTGATCGGCGGGCAGGCCGAAGCGCTGGATCGCCAGCTCGGCATTGGCGGTGAGCGCCACCAGTCGGGCGCGGGCTTTGTCGGTGCCGATGGCGTCGCCCAGCCAGCGCAGGGCGATGTCGGCGTTGCGCATCACTTCCTGCGTGCGGAAGGACTTGCTGTTGATGAGGATCCAGGTGCGCTCAGGTACGGCGGCGGCCAGTGCGGCGTCGATGGTGGCGCCGTCGAGGTTGGCAACCCAGTGCACGCGGCAACGCGCGGGTTGCAGCACCGAGATGGCCGTGTGGAGCGCGAGCATGGGGGTTTCGGAGCCGCCGGCGCCGAGGTGAATGATGTCCAGCCCCTGCGGCCCGGCGGCATCCACCAGCTTGTCCACCCAGTCGGCCATGCGCGCGAACTCGGCGTGCAGAAAGTCTGCCGCCGCCTGCGACGGCGCATCCAATCCCTCGGCACCCAGCCGCGACAGCACATGCCAAGCCGGACGGTTTTCACTGCCGTTGAGCACCGTTTTGCTCACCAGGTCTTGCGCCTTGTTGGGCAGGGCGGCTAGGGTTTTGATCGCTGTGGCCAGCGCCTGCTCGCCGTGGCGGGTGAACTCCAGGCGCAGGCCGGCGGTATCGATGGTCTTGGGTGTGGGCATGACGAATCGGGGAGGGCTGGGGGTGGATGCGAAAGTGCGGGCTTCAGCTTAGCAAGGGTTTGGCATGCCAGATTTGCTCGGCGTACTCGGCAATCGTGCGGTCTGAGGAGAACGGGCCCATGCCGGCCAC
>JAFGXB010000277.1 GCA_016936875.1 Burkholderiaceae bacterium
CCGGCAACGGTGCCTGTGCCTGCTGTGGCGTAGCTGCGTCTGGGGCTGGGGTTATCTCGGCTCGCTTCTGGTTTGTGCAACAAAGCCGAGAACATTGAATCATTTGTTCGTGGAGAACCTCGAAACCTAGTCGGCGTCTGAGACATGTAATTTCAAAAATTCGGAGACAAAAAGTGAGTATTAAATATCCATCGACGTCCCCCCGGATTTGAGTAGCAACTGACTCTGGAGTCCAATCCCATGTAACAGGAGATTGGACGTGAAGAAGAGATTTACGGAAGAGCAGATCATTGGCTTTCTGCGGGAAGCGGAGTCGGGTTTGCCGGTGGCGGATTTGTGTCGCCGCCACGGCTTCTCGGAGGCCAGCTACTACCTCTGGCGCAACAAATTCGGTGGCATGAGCGTCTCCGACGCCAAGCGCCTCAAGGAGCTGGAAACTGAGAACGGCCGGCTCAAGCGGCTGCTGGCCGATGCCCTGCTGGAGAACGAGGTGACGAAAGAAGCCTTGAGAAAAAAGTGGTGAGCGCACCCGCACGGCGCGAGCTGGTGCGCCACATGGTTAGTCGTGGCCTGAGCGAGCGTCGTTCGTTGCGCGTCATTGGTATGAGTGCCAGCGCCCTGCGCTACGAGCCCGCCGGGGATCGAAACTGCGCCTTGAAGGAGAAGATCATTGCTTTGGCCCAGCGCTATCGCCGCTATGGCGCTGGCATGATTTATCTGAAGTTGCGCCAGGCCGGTGAGATCGTCAACCACAAGCGCGTTGACCGTCTGTATGCCCAGGCAGGGCTGCAGGTCAGAAAGCGCAAGCGCAAGAAGATCCCGCTGGCCGAACGTCACCCTCTGGAGCGTCCTATGGCGGCCAACCAGGTGTGGTCGATGGACTTTGTCTTCGACCGCACGGCCGAAGGACGCAGCATCAAGAACCTGACGGTGGTCGATGACGCGACCCACGAAGCGGTGGCCATCGTGCCCGAGCGTGCAATGGGCGGCAACCAGCTGGTGCGCATCCTGGACCAACTGGCCACCACCCGGGGCCTGCCCAAGGCAATCAGGACCGACAACGGCAAGGAGTTCTGCGGTCGGGCCATGCTCAACTGGGCTCACGCCAAGGGGGTGCAGCTGTTCCTGATCGAACCAGGCAAACCCAACCAGAACGCCTACATCGAATCATTCAATGGACGCTTCAGGGACGAATGTCTGAATGAGCACTGGTTCACCAGCATGGCGCATGCCCGGGTAATCGTCGAAGCCTGGCGCCGGGAATACAACGAGGAGCGACCCAAGAAATCCTTGGGTGGACTGACACCGGTGGCTTATGCCCAAAGGCTCATGCAAAACCAGTTAAATTAACCCCCGGACTCCAAAGCCCAGTGCTACTGAATCCGGGGGGACGTCGAGGCAATTGGCGATGGTGCCGCGACCGGCAAGTGCCGAGCGCAGCGTTTCATGCCAATGCCGGCGAGCCACTTGTGCACGACGTTGGCGTTGAGGCCATGGGCCAGTGCAACGGCGGCAATCGATGCGCCGGGTTGGCGACAAGCTGCCAATACGCTGGCCTTGAATTCTGGAGAGTGGGTACGACGGATGGGAGGTTTGGGATGCATAGGTGTCCACCAACATTAGGTGGACACCATCGTCTGATCAAACTCCGGGGGCATCAAGATGGGATGACTGGGCGCTCACAAAACAATTTGCGCCGCGGCAAACCCGCGATCGAGATGCCATCAGAGCAAATTCGCCTTAAAGCACCAATATGGCTCTGAAATCGTTGACATTAGTGTGTGTCGGACCTGTGACCAATAGATCTCCTAATGCGCTAAAGTAACCGTAGGCGTCGTTGCGTTCGAGAAATTCTTCCAACTTAAGGCCTAAGGCTTGACCCCGCACTAGCGTATCGGGGGTGACGAAAGCACCGGCGTTCTCTTCAACGCCGTCGATACCATCGGTGTCTGCAGCCAAGGCCCACACGCGGGGGTTTCCCATCAGCGCTCCGGCCAGGCCCAGACAAAACTCACCTGCGCGACCACCACGACCTCTTGGTACGGCCGACGACAACTTGCGGACGGTAACAGTAGTTTCACCACCGGAGAGGATCACACATGGCAGTGAAAATGGCTGGCCACGTTTGGCAACGGCGCGTGCCAAGGCGCCGTGTACCTTTCCGACCTCACGCGATTCACCCTCAATCTCGTCTGAGAGGATATGCGCCTCGACACCTGCGGCGCGCGCCGCCTCGGCCGCCGCCTCCAGCGACTGCTGCGGCGTGGCGATCAGGTGCGTGGCATGGTCGACGAAGACGGCATCGCCCGGCTTGGGCGTTTCCAGTTCGCCGCTTTCGAGCCGCGCGCGCACCGCGGCGGGCACCTCGATGCCGTAGCGGTCGAGGATGGCCAGCGCGTCGGCACAGGTGGTGGCGTCTGGCACCGTCGGCCCGCTGGCGATGACGGCCGGGTCGTCGCCCGGCACGTCGCTGATGGTGAGCGTGACCACCTGCGCCGGCCCGCAGGCTGCCGCCAGCCGGCCGCCCTTGATGCGCGAGAGGTGCTTGCGCACGCAGTTCATCTCGCCGATGTGGGCGCCGGATTCGAGCAGTTGTCGGTTTATGCGCTGCTTGTCGGCCAGCGTCAAGCCCTCGGCCGGCAGGGTGAGCAGCGAGGAGCCGCCGCCCGAGATGAGGCACAGCACCAGGTCGTCGGGCGTGAGGCCGGCGGTCAGCGCCAGCATGCGCTCAGCCGCCTTCAGGCCGGCCTCGTCGGGCACGGGGTGGGCCGCCTCGACGATCTCGATGCGCTGCGCAAGACCCTCGGGCCGCGGCGGGATGTGGTGGTAACGGGTGACGACCAGGCCGGAGAGTGGCGCATCCTTCGGCCACAGCGCCTCCAGCGCATGCGCCATTGAGCCGGCGGCCTTGCCGGCGCCTAATACCAGCGTGCGGCCACTGGGCGGCGGTGGCAGAAAGGCGCCCATGCGTGCCGTCGGCAGGGCATGACGCACCGCCGTGCGGTACAGGTGCTCCAGGAAGCCGCGGGGCTCGAGATCACAGGAAGTTCGACTGTTCATGATGGCCTCGTCAACCGGTATTGCGCAGGCCGGCCGCTACGCCGTTGATGGAGATGTGGATCCCGCGCTGCACCTGATCCCCCTGATCGCTGTTCCTGAATCGCCTGAGGAGCTCCACTTGGAGCAAGTTCAGCGGATCGATGTAGGGGAACCGGTACTGCATGGACAACTGGAGCTCCGGGTTGTCCTGGATCCTTCGATGCGCGCCCGTGATCTGCGTGAGCGTGTCGGAGGTCAGGCGCCACTCCGCTTCGATCATTGAGAACACTGTTTCCCGCAGGGCCGGTTTGCCAACCAATCCGGCATAGCGTCGCGCCAACTGCAGGTCGCTCTTGGCCAGCACCATGTCCATGTTCGACAGCAGCGTGCGGAAGAAGGGCCACTGCGCGTACATGCGCTGCAGCAGCGCCTCGCGCTCCGCCCGGCCCTTGGCATCGGGCGCACCCTCGATGAAGCCCGCCACCGCGCTGCCAAAGCCGTACCAGCCGTTGATGGCCAGCCGGCACTGGCCCCAGCTGAAGCTCCAGGGCACGGCGCGCAGGTCCTCGATGTTGTGCTTGGGGTTGCGCGAGGCCGGGCGCGAGCCGATGTTCAGCTCAGCGATCTCGCGGATGGGTGTGGCGCCGAAGAAGTAGTCGACGAAGCCCGGCGTCTCGTACACCAGCGCGCGGTACGCGGCCATGCTGGCGCGCGAGATCGTCTCGGCCGCATCCATGAAAGCGGCCGGCGCCGCCTTGTTCGGCGTCAGGAAGGTGGCCTCCAACGTGGCGGCCACCAGCGTTTCCAGGTTGCGTCGGCCGATCTCGCGGTTGGCGTACTTCGAGCCGATCACCTCGCCCTGTTCCGTCAGGCGCAACTGCCCGCGCACCGTGCCCGGCGGCTGCGCCAGGATGGCCTGGTAGCTGGGGCCGCCGCCGCGGCCCACGGTGCCGCCGCGTCCGTGGAACATGCGCAGGCGGATCGGCTGCGCTTCGCCCTCGTTGAGCTCGTCGAACAGCTTCACCAGCGCGTTGCCGGCGCGGTACAACTCCCAGTTGCTGGTGAAGATGCCGCCGTCCTTGTTGCTGTCGCTGTAGCCGAGCATCACGTCTTGCTCGGCGCCGGAGCGCGTCACCATCGCGTGCACGCCCGGCAGGCCGTAGAAGTCGCGCACGATGGGCGCGGCGTTGCGCAGGTCCTCGATGGTCTCGAACAGGGGCACGACGATCAGGTCGCACACGGCGTCCTCGTTCAGCGTTCCGCGCATCAGCCCCACTTCCTTCTGCAGCAGCAGCGCCTCCAGCAGGTCGCTCACCGTCTCGGTGTGGCTGATGATGTAGTGGCGGATGGCGGCGCAGCCGTAGCGCGCACGCACCGTGCGGGCCTGCGCGAAGATGGCCAGCTCGCTCACGGTGAGCGGCGCGTAGGCCGCGTCGGGCACGCGCAGCGGGCGGGCGTCGTCCAGCAGGCGCAGCAGCAGGGCCTGCTTGGCGTCTTCGGCCAGCGCGGCGTAGTTGGGCTCGATGCGCGCCACCTTCAGCAGGTCGGCCACCACCGCCTCATGCTTGTCAGAGCTTTGCCGCAGGTCCACCGTGGCGAGGTGGAAGCCGAATACCTCCACCGCGCGGATCAGTGGCTTCAGGCGCGGCTCGGTCAGGGCAGCTCCATGCTTCTCGCGCAACGATTCCTCGACGGTGCGCAAATCCGTTAGGAGGCTTTCCGCATCGGAATACGGATGCTGGGGGGCCACGGCGGCACGCACAGCCGTGGCGCCGGTCAACGCGTGAAGCGTGGCCGCCAGACGGGCGTAGACGCCGATCAGCGCGCGCCGATAAGGTTCGTCGCGGCGGTGCTCGCTCGGGTCCGGCGAGGCCTCGGCCAGCGCCTGCATTTCGGGCGTCACCTCCACCAGCGCGGCCGACAACGACAGCTCGCCGCCCAGGTCGTGGATCTCGGAGAGGTAGTGGCGCAGCGCCAACTCGCACTGGCGGCGCAGGGCATGATCCAGCGTCTCGGCGGTCACGTTGGGGTTGCCGTCGCGGTCGCCGCCGATCCACTGCCCCATGCGGAAGAAGGGCGCGATGTCCTCGCGACCCAGCGCCGTCTCCAGCTCGGCGTACACGTGCGGGATCATGCGCAGGAAGGTCGCCTCGTAGTAGGACAGCGCGTTTTCGATCTCGTCGGCCACCGTCAGCCTGGTGAAGCGCACCAGCCGTGTCTGCCACAGCTGCGTGATCCTCACGCGGATCTGCGCCTCGTTCTCGGCCAGCTCGCGCGGCGTGAGAGCATCCATGGCTTCGGCGCATGGCTGCTGGCGCTGGCGGATGTCGTCGCGTGCTGCCAGCAACTGCGCGATACCGCGCTCGGCGTCGAGGATGCTCTTGCGCTGTACCTCGGTCGGATGCGCGGTGAGCACCGGCGACAGGTAGCTGTGTGCCAGCGTCTGCACCACCTGCACGTCGCTGATGCCGGCCTGGCGGATGCGCGCCAGCGCCATCTTCAGGCCGCCCTCGATGGCCTCGCCCGCGCGCTCGGCCGCGGTGCGACGGCGGATCTGGTGGCGGTCCTCGGCCAGGTTGACCAGGTGGCTGAAGTAGGTGAAGGCGCGGATCACGCGCACCGTCTCGGCGGCCGTGAGGTCCTCGAGCAGTTGCTTGAGCGCGCGGTCTGCCGATGGGTTCTCGTCGCGGCGGAAGGCGACCGAGAGGGTGCGGATCTTCTCCACCAGTTCGAAGGTTGCAGTGCCTTCCTGCTCGCGGATCACATCGCCGAGGATGCGGCCGAGGAGACGGATGTCCTCGATCAGTGGCTGGTGGTTGTGGCTCAATCCCCGCTCCTGCGCGTCACCGCATAGACCTGCGGATTGAGGAGATTGGCGGCAGGCACACCGCTGAAATGCGAATGGATGCCGTCGAGCGCCAGCATCCCCATGGCGGTGCGCACTTCGTGTGTTGCGCTGCCGATATGCGGCAGCAGCGTTGCATTGGTGAGGTCCAGCCACCGTGCGTCGATGTTCGGTTCCCCGCGATACACATCCGTGCCGACGGCTCCCACGCGACCTTCCTGCACCGCTGCAAACAACGCAGCCTCGTCAACCAGATCGCCCCGAGCGATGTTCACCACCATCGCACCGAAAGGCAACATTGCCAATCGCTTTGCATCGATGATTCCCCGCAGCTGTGGAGTTGAGGGGGCACAGATACAGAACATGTCACTCACACTTAGCAAGCTCTCCAAACTATCATGGAATTGTGCTCCTCGCTCCTTGTCTACCGAAAGCCGCGAACGATTGTGATAATGCACAAGCATACCGAACGCAGATGCTCGAGAAGCGATCGCCATACCGATTCGCCCCATTCCAAAGATCCCAAGACGTTGTCGATCTAACGATCTGCCAAGGAACAGCGTAGGTGCCCAACGCCCCCATTCACCATTTCGCAATGCAACTTCCGCGGAAGTCGTTCGACGAGCTGCAGCAAGAATCAAGAACAGCGCAATGTCAGCAACAGCATCTGTGAGAACATCAGGTGTGTTAAATACAGGTAGCCTTCGCGCCGTCGCTGCTGCCACATCAATATGATCGTATCCTACAGAATGTGTTGCAAGAACCTTAATGCTCGGAGACAGTCTACCAATGAGATCTCTATCGAGTTTATCGTCAGGCATAACTAAGACCGCATCAAACCCGGAAGATTTTTCCACCAATCGATCCCCAATTGGATCTGTCTCACGCCAAAACTGCACATCGAATTCATCAACAGCACGATCGACAACAGCATCCGTTGGAATACCAGTCACCAACAACCTGCAACGCCGATTAGCGTTGGTCACAGTTTTCGAATTCATTTCAATATCTCTCATAGTCTTTGAGGGAATGTACTGTCCCGGGGGACGGGTTCAGGAGACGGGGTGCGCTGGCAGCAGGTAGCTCGCGTCCAGTTCGGACAGGCCGTTC
>JAFGXB010000278.1 GCA_016936875.1 Burkholderiaceae bacterium
CGCGCGACAATAGCGGGCATGAGCATATCCCGCGTAGACCTTCTGCAGGCATTCGACGGCCTGCTGCAACCCGAGCGTTTCAAAGACTACGGGCCCAATGGCCTGCAGGTGGAGGGCAAGGAACAGATCGCTCGCGTGGTGAGCGGCGTCACGGCCAGCAAGGCGCTGATCGAGGCGGCCATCGCTGCCCGCGCTGACGCCATCTTCGTCCACCACGGACTGTTCTGGCGGGGGCAAGATGGCCGGGTCACGGGCTGGATGAAGCAGCGCCTGCAACTGCTGCTGGCGCACGACATCAATCTTTTTGCGTACCACCTGCCGCTGGATGCGCACCCCCAGTGGGGCAACAATGCCCAGTTGGGCCAGATGCTGGGGTGGACGAGCGTGGCTCAGTTTGGTGAACAGCTGCTGGGCTGCGTGGCCAATGCCGACTATCCCCATGCGCAGGCCGTGGCGGACCATGTGGCAGCCGTGCTGGGCAGGCCGGCAATGCTGGTGACCTCGGCCGATAGCACGCGCCCCGTGACCAAAGTGGCGTGGTGCACGGGTGGGGCGCAAAGCTACTTTGAGGCCGCCATCGCTGCAGGCGCTGACGTGTTCATCACGGGCGAAATTTCTGAACCACAAGCCCATCTGGCGCGCGAAACGGGCGTGGCCTTCATTGCCGCGGGCCACCACGCCACCGAGCGCTATGGCGCTCCGGCGGTCGCGGGTGAAGCGGCGCGGCTGCTGGGCATCGAGCACGAGTTCATCGAAATCGACAACCCCGCGTGAATGGTTTGCTATTGAAAGCGTAGCTGCTTGCGCTTGATTCACGGGCGTTAGCGCCAGAATTTATGAAAAACAATCTCAAGCCCATCGCCATCACCCAAGGCGACCCCGCAGGCATCGGCCCTGAAATCGTGGCCAAAGCGTTCCGGGATGCGCCCGATGTGCTGCGCGGCTGCTTCGTCGTCGGTAACGTGGCCACGCTGCGACGCGCCGCGGGCTGCATTGCACGCCCGGGCATACCTTCGCTGCCCGTGGCGGTGATCGAGGGAGTGGCAGATGCCTTGGATGCGCCCCCGCGCTGCGTGCCAGTGCTGCCGCTTGCGGGTCTTCCGGACGCCGTGGCGGTGGGGCAGGTCAGCGCAGAGGCGGGGCGTGCCGCCGCCGGCCGTGTGCAGTGGGCGGCACGCGCTGCGCTGCGCGGTGAGGTCGCCGCACTGGTCACGGCGCCGTTGCACAAAGAGGCGCTCTCTGCTGCAGGCGTGGACTACCCTGGTCACACCGAACTGCTGCAGGCCGAAGCCGCTGCCCACCAAGGCGTGGCGTTGGATGCGATGCCGGTGCGCATGATGTTGGCAAGCGATGAGTTGCGCACGGTGCTGGTCAGCATCCATGTGTCCCTGCGCGATGCGATTGCTGCTGTGACCGAGGCGAACGTGCTGCAGACCGTGCAGATCGCGCATGCGGCGCTGCTGCGCACCCTGGGGCGTGCGCCGCGCATCGCGGTGGCGGGGCTCAGCCCCCATGCGGGCGAAGGTGGTTTGTTTGGCCGGGAGGAGCTGGAGATCATTGCTCCCGCTCTGGCCCAATTGCGCGCGCAAGGTATGGATGTGCACGGACCGTTGCCGCCGGATACCGTCTTCATGCGGGCTCGGCACACCGAGGCCCATCCCGGTGAGTTTGATGTCGTGATCGCGATGTACCACGACCAAGGCCTGATTCCCGTCAAATATCTGGGTGTGGACAAGGGGGTGAACGTCACCCTGGGCCTGCCCTTGGTTCGCACCAGCCCCGACCACGGCACCGCGTTCGATATCGCAGGGCGGGGCGTAGCCGATGCGTCCAGCCTGATCGAAGCGGTACGCATGGCGCGGCAACTCGCCTGAATTTTCGAGTGGTGTCGGCCGCAGATGCGACAACGCCCTCGACAAGAGGGCGTTGAATCCATCAAAAAGCTGAGCTTGCGGCGCAGATCAGCGCTTGAGGCTGTCGCGGATCTCGCGCAGCAAGACGATGTCTTCGGGTTCAGGCGCTGGAGCTGCAGGCGCTGGTGCAGGTGCTTCGCGCTTGAGTCGGTTGATCTGCTTGATCATCATGAAAATGATGAACGCCAGAATGATGAAATTGACGGCCACCGTCAAAAAGTTACCGTAGGCGAAAACGGGCACGCCGGCCTTGCGCAGTGCGTCCAGGGTCATGGCGGTACCAGCTGGCACATTGCCCAATACCAGGAACAAATTGGAAAAATCCAGTTTGCCAAACACCAGGCCCACCACCGGCATGATCAGATCGGCCACCACGGAGTCCACGATTTTTCCGAAGGCTCCGCCAATGATCACCCCCACAGCCAGGTCGATCACATTGCCCTTGATGGCAAATTCTTTGAATTCTTTGATGATTGTCATCTTTGCTTCCCTTTTTGGTTTCAATGGCCCGTCGCCCTAGGTGGTGAGAGGTCGCATTATCTAGGAACGACGGCGCAGCGGTGCTGCTTCGCCATGGGGCTGCGACGCCAGATTGCAAGAGGGCGGCTGGTGTTACGAGTTTTCACTCCGCTACAATCCCCGGCTGACCCCAACATAGCGATGTATACCGAGGATCCCCATGAGTGACACACCAGTCGACACCAGCAAGCGGACGTGGCTGATTGCGTCCGGATGCGCTGGTGCTGCGGGAGGAGTGGCCGTAGCCGTGCCCTTCGTCAGCAGTTTTCAGCCTTCGGAAAAAGCCAAAGCAGCCGGTGCTGCGGTAGAGGTTGATATTTCAGCCCTGCAACCCGGCGAGAAGCTCACTGTGGAATGGCGCGGCAAGCCCGTGTGGATTCTCAAGCGCACCCCTGAGCAGATTGCTTC
>JAFGXB010000279.1 GCA_016936875.1 Burkholderiaceae bacterium
CAGGCCCTGGCCCTGGCGCTCGATTTCCAGTGGCTCAACCGCATGCTGTTCTACGGTGCCTACAAACGCATCGAAGGCTATTTCGCCAATTCGCCGTTCGAGGCGCACGGTCGCCCAGGGTCGGACGAGTTGGCCTTGCTGGAGCCGCTGCGTGCCAAGTTGCCGCCGGAGGTCTTCGGTGACTTGCCGGACATGCCATCAACCACCCCACCGAACAGCCTGCGCGGCAATCTGCTCAAGGCGCGCGCCCTGCTGGAACAGGCTGGCTGGCATTGGCGCGACGGCGCGCTGCGCAATGCCAAAGGGCAGGCGCTGGTCATCGAGTATCTGGATGCGCAAGGGTCGATGTCGCGCATCATCTCGGTCTATGCCCAGGCGCTGCAACGCCTGGGCATCACCCTCAATTACCGCCTGGCAGACTTCGCGCTCTACCAGCAGCGCATGGACACCTTCGATTTCGACATGACCACCGTCCGCTATGGCGGCAGCACCAGTCCCGGCAACGAATTGTTCGACCGCTTCGGCTCGCGCGCCGCCGGGGTGCAGGGCTCGGACAACGTCTGGGGTCTGCGCGATCCCGCTGTGGACGCGCTGATCGACAAGGTCGTCGCCGCCACGACCCTGCGCGATCTTCAGGCCGCCTGCCGCGCGCTCGACCGCGTTCTGGTGTGCGGCTGGTATTCGGTGCCGCAGTGGTACAGCAACACCTTCCGCGTGGCCATCGCCGCGCACAAGTTTGCCTGGCCCAAGACCTTGCCGCTGTACTACCAGCCCGAGGGCTGGGCGGTGCAATGTTGGTGGATAGTGGACAGCCCCCACGCTTCTGCTGCACGGTCGCTGCCCCCCGAGGGGGCGCACTCCGCCTTGGGACGGCCCGGCGGCGGGGTGGACAGCCCCCACGCTCCCGAGGGGGCGCACCCCGCCTTGGGGCGGCCCGGCAGCGGGGTGGCCGCGTGAAAGGGGCATCTGCATGAATCTCTGGGCCTACATCCTCAAGCGCGTGCTGCTGATGATTCCCACCCTGCTGGGCGTGCTCACCATCACCTTTATCGTGGTGCAGTTCGTGCCGGGCGGGCCGGTGGAGCAGATGGTGTCGCAACTGCGTGGCAAGGACGGTGGCGCCGCGGGCGAGGCGGCCACCGCGCAGGGGATCTACCGCGGTGCGCAAGGCATTGCGCCCCAGCAGCTGGCCGAACTGCGCAAGCTCTACGGGTTCGACAAACCGCCGCTACAGCGCTACCTCGACATGCTGTGGCAGTTCGCGCATTTCGACCTGGGGCGCAGTTACTACCACCACGAAGCGGTGTGGACGCTGATCAAGGAGCGCCTGCCCGTCTCCATTTCCCTGGGGCTGTGGAATTTTCTGCTCACCTATCTCATTTCCATCCCGCTGGGCATTGCCAAGGCGGTGCGGCACGGCAGCCGCTTTGATGTGTCCACCAGCATCGCGGTGCTGGTGGGTTACGCCATTCCGGGCTTTGTGCTCGGGGTGCTGCTGCTGGTGCTGTTTGCCGGGGGCACCTGGCTGCAATGGTTTCCGCTGCGCGGGCTGGTGTCTGATGGCTGGTCGCAGTTCAGCCTGTGGCACAAGATCACCGACTACCTGTGGCACATCACCCTGCCGGTGCTGGCGGCCACGGCAGGCAGCTTTGCCGTCGTCACCATGCTGACCAAGAATGCGTTTCTCGAAGAAATCCGCAAGCAATATGTGCTGACCGCCCGCGCCAAAGGGCTGAGTGAGCGCGCCGTGCTGTGGCGGCATGTGCTGCGCAATGCGCTGGTGCCCCTGGTGACGGGGTTTCCAGCGGCTTTCATTGGCGCCTTCTTCGCCAGCTCACTGCTGATCGAAACCCTGTTTTCGCTACCCGGCCTCGGTCTGCTGTCGTATGAGGCGGTCATGCGGCGCGACTACCCGGTGGTCATGGGCTCACTCTATCTGTTCACCCTCATCGGCCTGTTCACCAAGCTGGTCGCCGATCTGAGCTATGTCTGGGTGGACCCGCGCATTCAGTTCGGAGCCTTGCGGTGAGCGCGGCCTTGCCTGCCGCGGTGCGCATGTCGCGTCATCCTTTTCTGTCGCGCGGTTGGGCGCGGTTCAAGGCGCATCGGCTGGGGCGCTGGAGCCTGTGGCTGTTTGTGCTGCTGTTCGGCTTGAGCCTGCTGGCTCCGGTGCTCAGCAATGACAAGCCGCTGCTGGTGCGCTACGACGGCCATTTTTATCTGCCCCTGCTGCACAGCTACCCTGAAATCACGTTTGGCGGCGACTTTCACACCCCAACCGACTATCTCGACCCGTACATCCGCGCCAGGCTCTCCGCGCCGGGCAACTTCGCCCTGTATCCGCCCATTCCCTACAGCGCGACCACCATCGACTACTTCGCACAGCGGCCGTTTCCCTCGTCGCCTTCGGCGCGGCACTGGTTGGGTACGGACGACCGCGGGCGCGACGTGCTGGCCCGGCTGATCTACGGGTTTCGCCTCTCCGTGCTGTTCGCCCTGGCGCTCACCGTGACCGGCACCGCGCTGGGCCTGCTCATCGGCGCGGTGCAAGGCTATTTTGGCGGGCGGATCGATCTGTCGGTGCAACGCTTGATGGAAGTCTGGGGATCGATGCCGGAGCTGTACCTGCTGATTATTTTTTCTGCCGTGTTCGCGCCGGGGCTGGCGCTGCTGCTGGTGCTGCTGTCACTGTTCGGCTGGATGGGACTGGCCGACTATGTGCGCGCCGAATTCCTGCGCAACCGGCAGATGGACTATGTGCGCGCCGCGCAGGCACTGGGGATGTCGCACGGGCGCATCATGTGGCGGCATATTCTGCCCAACAGCCTCACGCCAGTGGTGACGTTTCTGCCGTTTCGCATGAGCGGCGCGCTGCTGGCGCTCACCAGCCTGGACTTTCTCGGTCTTGGCGTGCCGCCGCCCACGCCCAGCCTGGGCGAGTTGCTGGCGCAGGGCAAGGCCAACCTCGACGCCTGGTGGATTTCGGCCGCGGCGTTTGGCGCTCTGGTCACTATTCTGTTGCTGCTGACCTTCATCGGCGAGGCGCTGCGCGATGCCCTTGATCCTCGGCAGGCGGGTGGGAGCCGGGGATGAGCGGCATGTCGGCAACGCCCTTGCTCAAAGTGCGCGACCTGCGGGTGCAGTTTGGTGCGCAGACCGTGGTTCAGGGCATCGACCTCGACATCGTCGCAGGCGAGAAGGTTGCGCTGGTTGGCGAATCCGGCTCGGGCAAGACGGTATCGGCGCTGGCGATTCTGCGGCTGCTCGATGACGCGCGCATCAGCGGCAGCGTGCAGTTCGACGGCCGCGAATTGGGCAACCTGACCGCGCGGCAGATGCGATCCCTGCGGGGCAAGGACATCGCCATGATCTTCCAGGAGCCGATGACCGCGCTCAACCCGCTGCACCCGGTGGGCCGACAGATCGCGGAAGTGCTCGAACTGCACGAGGCCCTGCCGCGCCGCGCCGCCTGGTCGCGCGCGGTGGAGCTGCTGGCGCAGATGGGCATTGCCGATCCGGTGCGCCGGGCACTGAACTACCCGCATCAACTCTCCGGCGGCCAGCGTCAGCGGGTGATGATCGCCATGGCACTGGCCTGTCGGCCGCGTCTGCTGCTGGCCGACGAGCCCACCACGGCGCTCGATGTCACCGTGCGCCGCCAGATTCTCGATCTGCTCGATGCCCTGCAAGCTGAGTACGGTCTTGCGCTGCTGTTCATCACCCACGACCTCAACCTGGTGCGCCGCTACGCCCACCGGGTGGCCGTGATGCAGCAGGGCAGGGTGGTGGAAGCCGGTGCGGTGGAGACGGTGTTCACCGCACCGCAGCACCCCTACACCCGCATGCTGCTGCAAAGCCGCCCGCGTCGGCTGGTACAAGCGCCGGCTGGCCGCACAGAGCAGGCGTGCGTGTTGCGGGCGCGGAAATTAGACGTGCGCTTTGCGCAAAACAGCGGGTTCTGGCGCAAACGCTGGCATCCGGTCTTGCAGGACATTTCCCTGGATTTGCCCGCAGCACAAACACTCGGTGTGGTGGGAGAGTCTGGCAGTGGCAAATCCACCCTGGCGCTCACCCTGCTCGGGCTGTTGCGCCGACAAGGCGGCACCCTCGATCTGCTGGGCAGCGACCCCGCCACACTCACGCCCCGAGCGCTGCGTCCGCTGCGCGCGCAGGCGCAGATCGTGTTCCAGGACCCGTTTTCCAGTCTGTCCCCACGGCGCACCGTAGCCCAGATTGTCGAGGAGGGGCTGGAGATTCATCGCCCCGCGCTCAGTTCCGCGCAGCGTCAGCAGCGCGCACAAGACATGCTGGCCGAAGTCGGGCTGCCGCTCACCCACGCCGAGATGCAGCGCTATCCCCACGCCTTCTCTGGCGGACAGCGCCAGCGCGTCGCCATCGCCCGCGCGCTGATTCTCGAACCAAAAATTCTCATCCTCGACGAGCCGACCAGCGCGCTCGATGTCTCCGTTCAGCAGCAGGTGCTCGAAATCCTCGCCGATCTGCAGCGCCGTCACGGCCTGGCGTATGTGCTGATCAGCCACGACCTGGCCGTCATTGCGGCACTGGCGCATCGCGTCATGGTGCTGCATGAAGGCAAAGTGGTTGAAGAGGGGCCAGTGGATGCAGTGCTGCGAGCGCCGCAGCAACCGTATACCCAGGCGCTGCTTGCCGCGTCGGATATCCCTGTATGAGGGAATGGCCTTCACGTTGTTGCTAAAACACAAAGGTCTTCCTATAATCCACCTTTTGCTGGCGGAACAAGTCGAGCGTCAAGTACCGGCTGCACAAGCAGCAAGCAAACAAAGAATAAAGAGCAGCACGCAACAAAGTTGCGCATAAAAAGGCATAAAAATTCTTGCTTTGATCGCTGCGCAGGCAGTAATGCAAGTATGAAGCGGAAGGCGGTATTTTTATGTTGCAGGGTTGCGAGCCCTGGCGCAATAAAGAGCACCAACCGGGCGACATCATCGCCCTTTTTTTTTGCGCGTTTTTTATTGCGCGGTAAGCCGGTCGTGGGCAAGCCTCTGATGCAAACGGAACGATCGAGACGGATTGATTTGGACGGGATGATTCAACACGCATGAGTGCAATGCAGGCAATTGAAACGGCGGTCGCCAGCCTGGGGCTGGAACTCGTGGAGGTGGAGCACCTTCCGCGCGGGTTGTTGCGCGTGACGATCGACCACGCCGACGGCACTGCCGTCACGGTGGAGGATTGCGAGCGCGTGACGCGACAGTTGCAGTATGTGTTTGAAGTGGAAAACGTCGATTACGGGCGTCTGGAGGTGTCGTCTCCTGGGCTGGACCGGCCGCTGCGTAAACCGCAGGATTTTGTTCGTTTCGCCGGGCTGGAAATCGACATCGTGTTGCGCGTTCCGTTCCAGGGGCGCAAAAAATACCGTGGCGTGTTGCTGGAAACCGCTGAAGGCGATGCGCAAGGACGATTTTCTGTGGTTTTGTCCCCGCCTGAGTCGCCCGCGAAAAACGGCAAGGGCAAATTGGGCGCCGCGGGCAGGAGCAAGGCGAAGTCCGCCGGGTTGCTTGATGCGGCAAAGCCGCAAGCCGAGGACGCACAGTCCGTCATGAATTTCAGTCTGGCCGAGGTGCGCGACGTGCGCCTGGTGCCTGTTGTTGATTTTGGGAGTGGTCGAAAATGAGTCGCGAGATTTTGATGCTGGTGGACGCCCTGGCGCGTGAGAAAAACGTCGATCGCGACGTGGTGTTCGGCGCCGTCGAGGCCGCGCTGGCTTCGGCCACCAAGCGCTTGTACGAGGGCGAGGCCGATGTGCGCGTGCAGATTGACCGCGATACCGGCGAATACGAGAGCTTCCGCCGCTGGCATGTGGTGCCGGATGAGGCTGGGCTGCAACTGCCTGACAGCGAAATTCTGTTGTTCGAGGCCCGCGAGCAGATTCCGGACATCGAGCTGGATGACCATATTGAAGAGCCGATCGAGAGCATTTCTTTCGGCCGGATTGGCGCGCAGGCGGCCAAGCAGGTGATTCTGCAGAAAATCCGCGACGCCGAGCGCGAGCAGATTCTGAACGATTTCCTCGCCCGTAATGACAAAATTTTCAACGGCACCGTCAAGCGGCTGGACAAGGGTGATGTGATTGTCGAATCCGGCAAGGTCGATGCCCGCCTGCGCCGTGGCGATCTGATTCCGAAGGAAAACTTGCGCGTCGGCGACCGGGTCCGTGCCGTGATTGCCAAAATCGACCGCACCGCTCGCGGGCCGCAGATTGAAATTTCGCGCACTGCGCCTGAATTCATGATCGAGCTCTTCCGTCTGGAAGTGCCGGAGATTGAGCAAGGTCTGCTGGAGATCAAGTCGTGCGCCCGCGAGCCGGGAGTTCGTGCCAAGATTGCCGTCGTGTCGCACGACCGCCGGGTTGATCCCATCGGCACCTGCGTGGGCATCCGTGGCTCGCGTGTGACCGCCGTCACCAACGAACTCGGCGGCGAGCGGGTGGACATCGTGCTGTGGTCGGATGATCCGGCGCAGTTCGTCATTGGCGCGCTGGCCCCGGCCAATGTGTCGTCCATCGTGGTGGACGAGGAAAAGCACGCTATGGATGTGGCCGTGGACGAAGAGAATCTGGCGCTGGCCATCGGTCGCACCGGGCAGAACGTGCGCCTGGCGTCCGAGCTGACCGGCTGGCAAATCAATATCCTTAGCGCAGAAGAGTCCAGCGCGCGCAGCAACCAGGAAATGGAGGGAATGCGCCACCTGTTTGTCGAAAAACTCGACGTCGATCAGGAAGTGGCGGACATTCTCATTGCGGAAGGCTTCACCATGCTGGAAGAGTTGGCTTATGTGCCGATCAACGAAATGCTCGAAATCGAAGCGTTCGATGAGGACACGGTCAACGAGTTGCGCGAGCGTGCCCGCAATGCACTGCTCACGCAGGAGATTGCACGCGAGCAAAAGCTCGACGAAATGGACGCCGCACTGAAGTCGCTTGACGGGCTGAGCACCGAAGACCTGACCTTGCTTGCCGGGGCTGGGGTACTCACCCTCGACGACCTGGGCGATCTGGCGACCGATGAACTTGCGGAAATGCTTCACACCGACGACGCCCGCGCCGCCGATCTCATTCTGAAGGCCCGCGCGCACTGGTTCGATGCCTGACGATTTTTCCCTTGGGTTTTCCCTTGGGTTTTTCGTCTAGCACGCTCCGCAGCCCGCCTTCACACGTTTCAAGCCGTACCGAGGACACACCATCAATGGCCAGTCATACCGTCGCACAACTCGCAGCAGAACTTGGCAAACCCCTGAACCTCTTGCAGGAGCAATTGCAACAGGCGGGAGTGGGGCCGTGCGCTGCGGACGATGTCATCAGCGAGGGCGATAAGGCCCGCTTGCTCGATCACCTGCGCGCCGCGCATGGCGGGGCTGCGAGCGGTGAGCGCAAAAAAATCACCCTGACCCGCAAGCAGACCAGCGAAATCAAGCAGGCGGATGCCACTGGCAAAGCGCGCACCATCCATGTGGAAGTGCGGAAAAAGCGTGTGTTCGTCAAGCGCGACGAGGCGGCTCCAACCGCTGAAGGACACGCCCCGGCCCAGGTGGAAGACTCCGTCATTGATGACGCTGAACTGCAGCGCCGCGAGGCCGAGGCGCAGCGCCAGGCCGATCTGTTGGCGCGGCAGGCGGAAGAGCTGGCCGCCCAGCGCGCAGCCGAGCAGGCGCGTCGCGCCGCGCAGGAATTGCAAGAGCAGCAAGCCCGCGAACAGGCCGAGCGCGAAGCACGGGACGCACGCGAGGCGCTGGCATCCAAGGAAAAAGCCCAGCCGGTGACTGCCTCCGCCGAGGCTTCGCAGACGCAGGCGTCCTCTCACCAAGATGAGACCGACAAGGCGGCGTTGCTGGCGAGCGAGGCGGCAGCTTCAGAAGCCAAGGCAGCGGCA
>JAFGXB010000034.1 GCA_016936875.1 Burkholderiaceae bacterium
AGCCGCCGCCTGCGCTATCTGGTGGCGCGCACCGGCACCGCGCAGGGCATTGCCAGCCTCATCCGCCGGTGCATCCTCGACTGGGGAGTTCCCGACACCGTGCACACCGACAACGGCCAAGATTACGTGGCTGTGCACCTCAAAACCTTCTTGCGCAGCCTGGAGATTCAGCAGCGCCTGTGCGCCCCGTTCAGCCCCTGGGAAAAGCCCCACATAGAGCGTTCCATGCGCAGCATGAGCCACGACCTGGTCGAGCTGCTGCCCGGTTTCGTGGGTCACAACGTGGCCCAGCGCGCACAGATCGAAGACCGCAAGGCGTTTTCAGCTGGAGGAGCAGGGGCTGCTGGCGGTAAGCAAAGTGCAGCCGCTGCCCGACGCCGCGCCCGAATGGACGGCCCGCATCGCTTCGCGCGGCCTCGACGTGGTGGCCGGTCTGGCCCGCGCCCCCGGCGTAGCGCGGCCGCGCCCCTGAGCGAGACGCACGCCATGCCCCGCCGCAACAAAGTGCAGTCCCTCACCCCCGAGCTGCGCGCCGAGATCGAGCGCCTGCTGATCCAGCGCGGGTTCAGCGGGTATGCCGAGCTGGAGCAGCAGATCCTCGACGCCCACGGCGTGGAGATCGGCAAGAGCACGCTGCACCGCTACGGCAGCAAGCTGGAGCGCAAGCTCGACGCGATCCGCGCCAGCACCGAAGCCGCCCGCCTCATCGCCGACGCCGCCCCCGACGACGCCGACCAGCGCAGCGCGGCCGTCATCAGCCTGGTGCAGAGCAATATGTTCGAGGCCTTGCTTAACTTGCAGGATGCCGAGGGCGACGACGTCGATCCCGGCGAGCGCGTCAAGCTGCTGGGCCAGGCCGCGCGGGCGATGGCCGAGGCCAGCCGCGCCAGCATCGGCCAGAAAAAGTGGCAAAGCGAGGTGAGCGCCAAGCTCGACGCGCTGGAAGCCGCGCAGGGCCAGGGCAAAAAGCGCCTGGACGCGACAACCCTGAAGGCGGTGCGTGAGGCGCTGTATGGCGGATGACATGCCGCAGCCCGTCCTCTACCCCTACCAGCAACGCTACCTGCGCGACGCCAGCCGCTTCAAGGCCGGGATGTGGTCGCGGCAAACGGGCAAGACCTTCACCACTACCCTGGAAGCCGTGCTCGATGTGCTCCAGGCCGAAGCCGCCGGGCGGGTGAGCCGCTGGACGATTCTGTCTGTCAGCCAGGCGCGCGCCATGGACGCCATGGATAGCGGCGTCAAGCTGCATTTACGCGCCTTCAAAGCCGCTTTCGAGGCGCTGGAAATGCCATTCGAGAGCGACGAACTGGCGCAGGTGGTCAAACTTCCCGGCGGGTCGTACATCCGCGCCATTGCCAGCAAGCCCAGCACGGCACGCGGCATGAGCGACAACCTTATCCTCGACGAATTTGCCCACCACCAGGACAACCGCGCCATCTGGACGGCGCTTCTGCCGGTCGTATCCAAGCCCGGCCTCAAGCTGAGGGTGATTTCCACCCCCAACGGCGTGGGCGACAAGTTCCACGACATCATGACCGCGCCCGACAGCATCTTTTCCCGGCATGTGGTCACCATTCAAGACGCCGTTGCCGATGGCCTGCCGCGCGATATTGCCGAACTCAAGCGCGCCATGGCCGACAGCGAAGCCTGGGCGCAGGAATTCGAGTGCCAGTTTGTGGACGCAGCCAGCGCCTGGCTGCCCTATGAGCTGATCGGCGCCTGCGAACACAGCACGGCAGGAGACGCTGCGGCCTACACCGGCGGCCCCTGTTTCGTCGGCATGGACATTGCCGCACGGGGCGACCTGACCGTCATCGCCGTGCTGGAGGAGGTGGGCGACGTACTCTGGTGCCGTGAGCTGGTGGAGCTGCGCCGCAGCAGCTTTGCCGAGCAGCTCGCCGCGCTCGACCGGGTGATGCGCGGCTACCGCGTGGTGCGCTGCGCCATCGACCAGACGGGCCTGGGAGAGATGCCGGTAGAGGAGGCAAAACGCCGCCACGGCATGCTGCGCGTGGAGGGCGTGCTGTTCACCGCCGCACGCAAGCTCGGTCTGGCCACGGCGCTGAAACAGCGCATGGAAGACCGCGCGCTGCGCATTCCGCCGCGCCCGGAGCTGCGCGTCGATCTGCATGCGGTGAAACGCGAGGCTGGGGCCACCGGCGCTCCCCGCTTGGTGGCCGAGCGCACCGAGGCGGGCCACGCCGACCGATTCTGGGCCATGGCGCTGGCCACCGCTGCCGGGCAGGGCGAAATCCCGGTCTATGCCTACGAAGGCTTCGGCCGCCGCAGTAAAGGCGGCCTGTCCGATCTTGGCCTCGACGATGCCCCGCGCGACCCCTGGGGAGACTACTGATGAAACCTGCTGATCTGCGCGGCGAGTTCGCCGCACCCGCCCTCACCGGCCTGCGCCAGGCGTGGACGTGGCGGCCGCTGGCCGCGCTCACGCCCGCTTCGGTAGCCGACTTATTGCGCCAGGCCAGTATGGGGCAGGCGCGCGACTACCTGCTGGCCGCTGCCGACGTGGAGGAAAAAGACCTGCACTACCGCGCCGTGTTGCAGACGCGCAAGCTGTCGGTGGCCGGTCTGCCGCTTGTCATCTCCCCGGCGGACGACAGCCGCGCCGCCAAAAAAGCCGCGGAGCTGGCTCAGGCCGCGGTGGACGCCATCGGCGCGGGCGATCTGCTGGTGCAGCTGCTCGATGCCTTGTCCAAGGGCTACGCCGTGGGCGAGATCGTGTGGCGGCTCGACGGCGCGCAGTGGCTGCCCCAGGCCGTGCTGCCGAGGCCGCCCGAGTGGTTCCAGTTCGACCGCATCACCGGGCGGCAGTTGCGCCTGGTGGATGGCAGCTTCGACGGCGCCGAGCTTCCCGCCATGAAGTTCGTCGTCCACGCCCCCGCCGTGGTCAGCGGCCTTCCCATTCTTGGGGGCCTGGCACGCTCGGCGCTGTGGGCCTGGGTGTTCAAGAGCTACGCCCTGCGCGACTGGGCGGCCTTCGCCGAGCTGTACGGCCAGCCCATCCGCCTGGGCAAATACGACGCCAGCGCCACGCGCGAAGACATCGCCGTGCTCAAGAAGGCGGTGTTCGACATCGGCAGCGACGCCGCCGCCGTGCTGCCCGCCAGCATGGCCCTGGAGTTCGTCGAGACGGGCGGCAAGACCGCCAGCGCCGATCTCTACGAAAAGCTCATTGGCTACATCGATCACCAGGTGAGCAAGGCCGTGCTGGGCCAGACGCTCACCACCGACCAGGGCAGCAGCGGCAGCCTGGCCCAGGCCACGGTGCACAACGAGGTGCGCGCCGATCTCATTCGCGCCGACGCCCGAGCCCTGGCCGCCACCCTGCTGCGCGACCTCATCACCCCCGTGGTGCGACTCAACCTGGGCGAGGCCGCACCGCTGCCGCACGTCGAGCTCAAGGTGGAGGAGCCCGAGGACATGGCCGCGCTGGCCGTGCAGCTCACCCAGCTGGGCGCTCTGGGCGTGCGCATTCCCGAAGCCTGGGTGCGCGAGAAGTGGGGTATCCCCGAAGCCGCGGCGGATGAGGCTGTGCTGGGCGCAGCCATG
Source organism: Burkholderiaceae bacterium (assembly GCA_016936875.1). Taxonomy (GTDB): domain Bacteria; phylum Pseudomonadota; class Gammaproteobacteria; order Burkholderiales; family Burkholderiaceae_C; genus Thiomonas. The sequence goes on from JAFGXB010000034.1 coordinate 3,568, forward strand.
CCCGATGCTGCGGCTCCTGCCGATGCCGCCGCGGCCCAGTCCGCCGCGCATGCCGTGCAGCCTGGGGCCGTGGCGGACGGCGTGGACGTCACCCCCATCGACGCCCAGACCCAGGCGATGCCCGAGCAGACCGCCCCGGCCTGGGGCGAGG
>JAFGXB010000280.1 GCA_016936875.1 Burkholderiaceae bacterium
GCGGTGGCGCAGGCAAGAGGTGGTCTGCGGATCGCATCCGTCCTCTTTGGGCACAGGATGCAGGGCAAGAATCAGGGGGCGCAAGCCGGGGTAGGCGCGAATCAGCAGGGTGTCGATGCGACAGTCTTCCATCCACTCCACCGCCAGGCGCTGAAACGGACTCCAGTTGTCGGCGATCAGGGGGCGGCTCCAGCGCCGATGGCCTGCCATGTGGGCAAGGGCGATGCGGTAGCGATCCAGACCACTGACGCCCGGCACGTCATCGTAAACATCGGGCAGACGCATGCCGAGCGCGTCGAAATAGGGTGTGGGCTGGCGGAGCTGATCGAACGCAGTGGAGTAGGGGATCAGCATGGCGCTGTCCTGCCACAGACCGCGCAGATAGAGATCCAGTTTGCGTTCAACGCCGATCAGCAGGGTGCCGTGGCGTTCGCGCCGCAGCACGGCACGGCTGTCTGCCGACTGCACGCTGAAATAGTCAATCTGCCGCTCGGGATGGTCGGCGTAGTTGCGCACGCCGTAATCGACCCAATTCGCCAGTCCGGCCAGGGACAACTGGTCGAGCAGGGCGGGCGCCTGCGCGAAAAAATCCGGCAAGCCGGGGCTGGGAATCGTGCTGTGATGGCCGTGAATCGAGACGGTGGTGCGCTCCATCAGGCGCAGCGCCGTGTCGAGATAGGCCTGCAATTGCTGCGCGGACTGCAGCCGCCGCGCTACCGGCGCAAGGGTTTGCAGGAAGGCGGCAATGGTGCGGCCGTTCGGCGACTTCTGCATGCGATGAACCAGAGTCATCACCGCTTGCAGCGCCATATCCGGCTGGTCCAGCGCCTTGGCTGCATCGGGCCATTCTTCCAGGAAGGTCAGCATGGGCTCGACGCCGCGCCCGAGTTTGCCGATTTGGCTGGCGGCGTCCAGATACGCCTCGAACGCCTCCGGTGCCAGCGTCGCCAGCGCGCCGTCCATCAAATCGTCAAAAACGCCCTCGACCTGCGCAAAGCGGGTGTCCAGACGTCTCCAGGCGTCCTGCAGCAGGGTCTGGCGGGTGTTGGCTGGCAGGCTCATGCGTCAATGGTGTTCACAAACACTCAGGCGAACGTGGCGGCGATGGCGTGTTCGAGCGTGGCGCGGATGTCGGCATCGTCAGTCACCGGGGACACCAGCGCCATGTGACAGGCGTCGCGCGGATCGACGGCGTCCTGGATCAGCGCGGCGGCGTAAACCAACAGCCGGGTGGAGATGCCTTCGTCGAGGCCGTGGCCCTTGAGGCGGCGCGCCACCGCACCGATGGAGACCAGGCGCTCCGCCATGGCGCCGTCCAGCCCGGTTTCCCGAGTCAGGATGTCTGCTTCCAGGGCTGCGCCAGGGTAGTCGAAGTCAAACGCGGTGAAACGCTGCTTGGTCGAGGGTTTGAGATCCTTCATCAGCGATTGATAGCCGGGGTTGTAGGAGATCACCAGTTGAAAATCAGCATGGGCTGGCAGAAGTTCGCCTTTTTTGTCCAGTGGCAGCATGCGGCGATGGTCGGTCAGTGGGTGAATGACCACGATAGTGTCCTGCCGCGCTTCGACGATTTCGTCGAGATAACAGATCGCGCCGATACGCGCCGCAGTGGTCAACGGGCCGTCGAGCCAGCGTGTGCCGTTGGCCTCGAGCAAATAGCGTCCCACGAGGTCGCTGGCGGTCATGTCCTCGTTGCAGGCGACTGTGATCAGCGGCTTGCCGAGCCTCCAGGCCATGTATTCGATGAAGCGCGATTTGCCGCAGCCCGTCGGCCCTTTCACCATCACCGGCAGGCGCCGACGATAGGCGGCTTCGTACAGCGCAACCTCGCGGTGCTGCGGCTGATAAAACGGTTCGGTGTTAACCAGATATTGTTCCTTGTCGCTCACGGCAGGCTTCCATCAGAATGCAAAAAATAAGCCCCGCCGAAGCGGGGCGCCCGGATGCAGCGGCTTATTTGTGCACGCCGAGTTTTTCGCGCCAGCCGGGGTAGAGCGTGTCCGCGTCGGCCGGGAAGGACTCGAACGCGCGGGCGAACTCCTTGTGGTCCTTGGCGAACTCGATCGGGTCGGCCCCGGCCTTCCAGCACTCGTAGGATTGGCGCAGCGACATTGCGCCGGCCGCCGGGCTGTCGATGTGGCCATAGGAGCCGCCGCCTGCGGTGTTGATCACGTTGCCGTGGCCCAGGTTCTCGAAAAAGCCGGGCAGACGCAGTGCATTCATGCCGCCGGAGATGATGGGCGTGGTGGGCTTCATGCCGTACCACTTCTGGAAGTACACCGGGCCTTGGCACTCGTCGCGCTCGATCATGTAGGCGATGTTGCGGTCGTCGTTTTCGCCCTCCATCTTGCCGTAGCCCATGGTGCCGACGTGGATGCCCGAGGCACCTTGCAGGCGGGACATCTTGGCCAGCACGAAGGCCGTGTAGCCGCGCTTGGCGCTGGGCGAGGTGACGGCACCATGACCGGCACGGTGGTAATGCAGGTATTGGCCGGGGTACTGGCGGCGCGCAGTGGTCACCATGCCAGGGCCGCCCACATAACCGTCCACCAGGAAGGCCAGCTTGTCGGCGTCGGGGCCGAAAACCTCCAGCGCATAGTCGGCGCGGGCGCACATTTCGTAGTGGTCGTCGGCGGTGATGTTCATCGAGAACAGCTTGGCCTGGCCGGTTTTATCCTGCGCGCGCTTCATCGCGTCATAGACGAGCGGCAGCACTTTTTTCAGCGGGCAGAACACTTGATTGCCCTGCGGTTCATCGTTCTTGATGAAGTCGCCACCCAGCCAGAACTGGTAGGCCGCTGCCGCAAATGGCTCGGGGCGCAGGCCCAGCTTGGGCTTGATGATGGTGCCAGCGATGTAGCCGCCGTCCTTGATCGGTCGGCCCAGAATGCGCCAGAGGTTGGAGATGTCGGTGGCCGGCCCGTCGAACATCTGGATGCAGCGTTCGGGCACATAGAAGTCGATCATCTTGGCGTGCTCGATGTCGCCCATGCCCTGGTTGTTGCCGATGGCCAGGGTGAGGAAGGACACCAGCATGAAGCGGCCGTCGGTGACGTTGCGGTCGAACAGGTCGATCGGGTAGGCGATGCGCATGTCCTCGGTGGCTTCGTCGATGTGATAGACCAGTGCGTCCACGCCCTTGGTGAAGTCGTCGGTGGTGGACACCTCGACGTTGGTGCCCGTGGAAGACTCAGCAGCGAAATGCGCGGCAGATTCGAGATAACCGTAGCCGGACTTCGGCTTCATTTTGTAGGCGACGAGGATGTGCTTGCCGTCTTTGATCAGATCCTCTTCCTTGAGTGAGAGGTCAGCGTAACGTGCCGATTGGTCCATGCGGGGCTCCTGTATGAGTGAGTTTCGGATATATAACTTTTGACATATATGCAAAAGTGTTTATCCCAAAACAATCAATATACGGGGGGTGACGGATAAGGAAAATTCAAGAATTTTCCGAAACCAGTTAAGCAGTGCTAACTGAGAAGTCACCCGCGCAATGGCTGCGCAGACGCAGGCGGCGGCAAAGGCATTGCCCCATCACCGTGGAGCGATTCGCTTGGCGCGCACGGCAGCGCCCTCCGCGCGAGGAGATGGAACCAAAACAACGGTGCCGCCGCGTCGGGCGGGTGGTTCAGGTGTTGCCGAGGCGTGCAATCTGATCCTGCACCTTGGCAAGCAGGGCAACAAAGTCTCGCAGTCGCCCACGTTCCTGCTCGACCACGGCGACAGGGGCGCGGTCGACAAAGCTGGGATTGGCGAGTTTGGCGTTGGCTTTGGCGATTTCACCTTCCAGCCGCTGCACTTCCTTGCCCAGCCGTTCGCGCTCGGCGGCCACGTCCACTTCGACGAACAGGGCAAACTGCGTGGCGCCGAGCGCCGAGCTTGGGGAGGCCTGTGTTGCCGCTTTCCAGGCGGATTCATCGGCAAACACCTTGACCTCGGACACCTTGGCCAAGGCCTGCAGGGCAGGGCGGTGGCGTTCGATCAGCGCCACGTCGCCGCAGGCCAGCAGCGGCAGGCGCTGCGCCGGCGACACGCCCAGCTCGCCGCGCAGATTGCGGCAGGCATCGACCAGTTGCTTGAAGGCGGCGATCTCGGCCTCTGCGGCCGCGTCGATCTTGTCCAACTGCGCCTGCGGGTAGGGCGCCACGCTCAGACTGTTGCCGCCGCGTGCGGCCAGCGGTGCCACGGTTTGCCAGAGTTCTTCGGTGATGAAGGGCATGATGGGGTGCGCCAGGCGCAGCACCGTTTCCAGTGTGCGCACCAGTGTGCGGCGGGCGGCGCGCTGTTGCTGCGGCGTGCCGGTGGCGATCTGGGTCTTGGCGATTTCCAGATACCAGTCGCAGAACTCGTCCCAGACGAACTGGTAGATGGCCTGCGCGGCGAAGTCCAGACGGTAGTCGGCGAAGCCCTGTGCCACCTGCTGCTCGGTGCGCTGCAGCAGCGAGGCGATCCAGCGGTCGGCGGCGCTGAAATGCATATAACCGCCTGGGCCGCAGTCGCCGTCGCCGGGCCGTCCCAAGGCGGCGACCGCCCCCTCGGGGGGCAGTGACGGCGAAGCCTGAACGTGGGGGCTGTCTGTCATGCCGCACTGGCCCATGCCACGGTCGAAGTCATTCAGGCCATCGACCTGCATCAGCACAAAGCGTGTGGCGTTCCACAGCTTGTTGCAGAAGTTGCGGTAGCCCTCGCAGCGCTTGGTGTCGAAGTTGATGTTGCGGCCCAGCGTGGCCATGGAGGCGAAGGTGAAGCGCAGCGCGTCGGCGCCGTAGGCGGGAATGCCGTCCGGAAACTCCTTTTCGGTGGCCTTGCGCACGGCAGGCGCGGTTTCGGGTTTGCGCAGGCCGGTGGTGCGCTTGTCGAGCAGGGGGGGGAGTTCGATGCCGTCGATCAGGTCGACGGGATCGAGCACATTGCCCTCGCTCTTGCTCATTTTTTTGCCGTGAGCGTCGAGCACCAGGCCGTGGATGTAGACGTGGCGGAACGGCACCTTGCCGGTGAAGTGGGTGGTCATCATGATCATCCGCGCCACCCAGAAGAAGATGATGTCGAAACCGGTCACCAGCACCGAGGACGGCAGGAACAGATCCATCTCGCGGGTCTTTTCCGGCCAGCCCATGGTGGAGAAGGGCACCAGCGCCGAGGAATACCAGGTGTCGAGCACGTCCGGGTCGCGGCTGAGCGAACGGTTGTAGCCCGCTGCGGACGCCTTGTCGCGCGCCTCGGCCTCGTTGCGGGCGACGAAGATTTCGCCGTTCTCGCCATACCAGGCCGGAATCTGGTGGCCCCACCAGAGCTGGCGCGAAATGCACCAGTCCTGGATGTTGCCCATCCACTGGTTGTAGGTGTTCACCCAGTTCTCGGGCACGAACTTCACCTCGCCGCTGGCCACGGCGTCGATGGCTTTTTGCGCAATGCTTTTGCCGTCCGCGCCGGGTTTGGTGGTGGCGACGAACCACTGATCGGTCAGCATGGGCTCAACGATCTGGCCAGTGCGGGTGCAGACCGGCACCATGTTCTTGTGCGGCACCGCCTTTTCCAGAAAGCCGCCGGCTTCGAGGTCTTTGAGCAGTGCTTTGCGCGCGGCGTAGCGATCGAGCCCCTGGTAAGGCGCGGGGCCGTTGTCGTTGATGCGCGCGTCATCGGTGAAGATGGTGATGAGCGGAATGTCGTGCCGCAGCGCGCAGGCGTAGTCGTTGAAGTCGTGCGCGCCGGTGATTTTCACGCAGCCCGAGCCGAAGTCGCGCTCCACAAAGCCGTCGGCGATGATGGGAATCTTGCGGTCGCACAGCGGCAGATCAACGAACTTGCCGATGAACTTCGCATAACGCTCGTCTTCTGGATGCACCGCCAGCGCGCCATCGGCCATCATGGTTTCGGGGCGGGTGGTGGCAATGTGCATGCCGCGCACGCCGTCCACCGGGCCGTCGCTGAAGGGGTAGAGGATGTGCCACATCTGGCCCTCATGCTCCTGGCTCTCCACCTCCAGATCGCTCACCGCGCTCTTGAGCACCGGGTCCCAGTTCACCAGGCGTTTGCCGCGGTAGATCAGGCCTTCCTCATACAAGCGCACGAAGGTTTCCACCACGGTCTTGGAGAGCTTGGCGTCCATGGTGAAGTAGGCATGCGGCCAACTCACCGACGAACCCATGCGGCGGGTCTGGTTGGCAATGGTGCTGCCCGACTCCTGCTTCCACGCCCACACCTTTTGCACAAAGGCCTCGCGCCCCAGGTCGTGGCGGCTGATGCCCTGCGCCTGCAACTGCCGCTCCACCACGATCTGCGTGGCAATGCCGGCATGGTCGGTGCCCGGCACCCACAGTGTGTTGTCGCCCAGCATGCGGTGATAGCGGGTGAGCGTGTCCATCACCGTCTGGTTGAACGCATGGCCGATGTGCAGCGTGCCCGTCACATTGGGTGGCGGCAGTTGCACGCAGAACGAAGGCTTGGAGGCGTCGAGCGTGGGGGCGAACACCTCCAGTTCCTCCCAGCGTGCGCTCCAGCGGGCTTCGATGGTGTGGGGTTCAAACGATTTGGCGAGTTCGGTCATGGAGCGGGACGAGCGGGAGACAAAGAGTGCGCCGTGAAGACACGCCACGGCGTAAACGGCTGATTTTATCGAGCCCTTCAATCTGCAGTGCCACACCGTTGGCCCGGCACCGTAAAATGCCACCCCTTTCAACCCAGGCCGCGCCAGCGGCCCGGCGGTTCCCTAACCCGCCGTGCAACGAAAAAGGTCTTCCATGTTCTCCACGCTCGACTTGAGCGCCGCGCAACAGCGCGCCACCGTGGCCGCCCTGGCCGCGCTGCACATCGCCATCATCATTGCCAGCAACTACCTCGTGCAGTTGCCCATCACCCTGTTCGGCCTGCATACCACCTGGGGGGCGTTCAGCTTTCCGCTGGTTTACGTTGCCACCGATCTCACCGCGCGCGTGCTCGGCGCCTCCCCGGCGCGGCGTGTGGTGCGCTGGGTGATGTTGCCCGCGCTGGTGCTGTCCTATGTCATCTCGGTGCTGTTTCACGGCGGCGCGTTTGCCGGCTGGGCCGTGCTGGGCGGGTTTGACGTGTTCGTATTCCGCATCGCCCTGGGCAGCTTCATCGCCTATGCCGTGGGGCAGATGCTCGACATTTTCGTGTTCTCCCGCCTGCGCGCCACCCTGGCCGGCAGCCGCCACTGGTGGCTGGCCCCCGCCGCCTCCAGCGTGCTGGGCAATCTGGTGGACAGCGTGCTGTTCTTCTCCATCGCCTTCTACGCCAGCACCGACCCGTTCATGGCCGCGCACTGGGTTGAAATTGCGATGGTCGACTACGCGGTGAAGCTCGTCATGGCGGTGCTGGGCATCCTGCCTTTGTACGGATTGCTGCTGGCGGTTTTGGTGCGCTGGCTGCCGCGCAGCAAAGCTGCGCAGCCTGCGGTGGCTTGAGCGCAGATGAACAACGGCCCAGACGCTCGTTAAAGTATAATTCCACATATACTTTTTGACTGACGGGAGGTCGCCATGTCACAAATCACGCTCTATCTCGACGATGCCACGCAAGCGCTGGTCGATCAGGCCGCCCTGGCCAATGGCGTATCCAAAAGTCGCTGGGTGGCCGACATGATCCGCAAATATGCCGCGCAGGAATGGCCGCAGGATTGCCTCGCCCTGGCTGGCCGTTTTGCTGATTTTCCGCTGCGTGAAGACGATGGTGCCATGCAGACAGCCGATCTACCGCGTCTGGGGTTTTGATCGCACACCATGTTCCTGCTCGATAGCAACACCATCAGCTATTACTTTCGCGGCGACCCGATGGTTGTTCCCCGCTTGCAGGCACTTTCTCCGGCGGACGTCGGCGTGTCGGCCATTGTGGAATACGAACTGCGCTACGGCCTCATGCGCCTGCCCGCGGAGGCGGCCCATCCGCGTCTGGAGGCATTGACCGCCTTGTTGCGCCCCCTGCAGATCGTGCCGTTCGACAGCGAGTGCGCGGCGCAGGCCGCACGCATCCGGGTGGCGTTGGAAGCCGCTGGCACCCCCATCGGCCCGCGCGATACCCTGATTGCCGCTACAGCCTTGCGTCACCAGGCCACCCTGATCACACGCAACGGACGCGAATTCTCCCGCGTGTCAGGCTTGCAGTGGCTGAATTGGCACGACGTCGCCTGAGCCGCCCAGCCAGACTGTCCTGCCGACCCTGGGGGCGTCAGCAGGGGCAAGGAAACTTGCTGCGGCCCTACCATCGCGCCAACGCCCAGACGCCATGACTGCCCCGAACCTCGCCCCCGCCGCCCCGCAGCCCGACGACACCCGCGCCGCCGAAGAGCGTAACGGCCAGGTGCGCTGGCTGCGCCCCGCGTTCCAGAACCCGCAACCCGTGCCAGTGCAAACTGCTTTGGGTGGCGGCCTTGCTGCCGGGCATGTCATCGGTGGCGCGGTGCTTGGCGGTCCTGCGCGGCGGAGCGCACCTGCCGCCGATGCCATCGGCCCCTGGCCCGCCACCCTGCCCGAGCAGATGCGCGCCGTGGCCGATCTGCTCGCCACCAGCGCCCAACCGCTGGAACTCGACGCCATCGCCACCCGCTTCAAAGGCCGCGGCCCGTGGAAAAAAAGCCTGCCCCGCATCCTCGACACCCTCGACGCCCTGGGCCGCGCCCGCCGCGAGGGCGCGGGCTGGCGGGGGTGAGCGCACGGCGTTTGCCGGGTTTTGTCGGCAAAAGACGCTTGCCACGGCACCGGATTCGGCAAGGGCTGAAGCAGTCTTCATAGAATCGGGGCCATGACTTCCGTCGCGCTGGCGCGCAAATGGCGCCCTAAATCGTTTGCCTCGCTCGTGGGGCAGGACCATGTGGTGCGGGCGCTCACCCATGCGCTCGACCACAACCGCCTGCACCACGCTTATCTGTTCACTGGAACGCGCGGGGTGGGCAAAACCACGGTGTCGCGCATTCTGGCCAAGGCGCTCAATTGCACCGGGCCCGACGGGCAGGGCGGCGTGACCAGCCAGCCTTGCGGCGTGTGCCCAGCCTGCACCGAGATCGACGCCGGGCGCTTTGTCGATTACATCGAGCTCGACGCCGCCTCCAACCGCGGCGTGGAAGACATGACCACGCTGCTGGAGCAGGCGGTCTACAAACCCACCGCCGGGCGCTTCAAGGTTTACATGATTGACGAAGTGCACATGCTGTCCAACCACGCCTTCAACGCCATGCTGAAGACGCTGGAAGAGCCGCCCGACTATGTGAAATTCGTCCTCGCCACCACCGACCCGCAGAAGGTGCCGGTGACGGTGCTGTCGCGCTGCCTGCAGTTCAACCTCAAGCAGATGATGCCGTCGGCCATCGTCAGCCATCTGCAGCAGGTGCTGCAGGCCGAGAACGTGCCGGCGGAAGATGCCGCGCTGCGCCTCATCGCCCGCGCCGCGCATGGTTCGATGCGCGATGCGCTCTCGCTCACCGATCAGGCGCTGGCGTATTGCGCCGGGCAGGTGGAAACCGCCGCGGTGCAGCAGATGCTGGGCACGGTGGACCGCAGCGATCTGTTGCACATCCTGCAGGCACTGGCCGCGCAGGACGGTGTGGCGCTCATCGCGCAGGCCGACGCCCTGGAGGCGCGCAGCCTGTCCTTCGGCGCGGCGCTGGAAGAGCTGGCCGCGCTGCTGCAAACCATTGCCCTGCTGCAACTGGTGCCGCAGGCCGCCGACGCGGACGACCCGCAACACACCGCGCTGGTGACGCTGGCCGCGCAGTTCAGCCCGGAACTGGTGCAACTGGCCTACACCACGGTGCTGCATGGCCGCAACGAGTTGTCGCTCGCCCCGGACGACCGCACCGGCTTCACCATGACCTTGCTGCGCCTGCTGGCCTTCGCCCCGGTGATGGCGGGCAGTGTGCCGCCGGGCGGGCTGGCTCTGCCCAAGGCGGCCGGTGCAGCGCAGGCGGCGCAGGGCAGTGCGGCACCCGCCGCGCAAGCCGCCGCACCGCTCGCCAAGCCCACGTCCCCCGCGCAGACAGCGGCCAAGGCCATGCCGCGCCACGCGGCCACCTTGAGCGCCCCGCCGGAGCCCGCAGCGCGCGTGCTCGCCGCACAAGAGGCGGCGGCGACAGGTTATTCGGCGCAAGAGGCCGAGCCGCAAGCGGTGTCGTTGGCCGCAGCCCCAAACGACCAAACCGCGCAGGCACCTGCGCCAGCGGCACAGCCTGCTGCGTCATCCCAAGTCCCCGACATCGCCCCAGCCCTGCAAATCACCCCCGGCACCGACTGGCCCACCCTGGCGCAGCGTCTGGAATTGCCCGCCGGTCTGCCGCGTGCGCTGGCGCAGCAAAGTGAGTTGCGGACGATGAACGGCGGCGATTGGTTGCTGCGCGTGCCCAATGAGCAACTCACCCGCGCCGGGTCGCTCGACAAATTGCAGGCCGCCGTGCGCGCCGCGTTGGGGCAAGACATCACCCTGCGCACCGAGACTGGCGAGGTCAGCGACAGCGCAACCCAGCGCGACGCCCGCGCCAAGGCCCAGGCGCAGGCCGACGCCGAGGCCGCCATTCGCGACGATCCGCTGGTGCAGCAACTCATGCAGGATCTGGGCGCGCAAATCGTGCCCGGCAGCCTCAAGCCCTTGGCCCCGCCAGCGCAGACGTCACCCGCCTGACCGACAATGTCGCAGTGCCGCGCGCGCGGCGATTTCATCTCTCTCTCGAAGGACACCCCATGTTCAACAAAGGACAACTCTCCGGCCTGATGAAGCAGGCGCAGCAGATGCAGGACAACCTCAAGCGCGTCCAGGACGAGCTCGCCAATATCGAGGTCGAAGGCCAGTCTGGGGCCGGCCTGGTGAAGGTGACGATGACCTGCAAATACGGCGTCAAGCGCGTGAGCATCGACCCCAGCCTGGTGGCCGAAGACCGCGACATGCTCGAAGACCTGGTGGCCGCCGCGTTCAACGACGCGGTGCGCAAGGCCGAAGCCACTTCGCAGGAAAAAATGGGCGCCGCCACCGCAGGCATGCCCCTGCCGCCCGGCATGAAGCTGCCGTTCTGACCGGCTGCCGTTCATGCATGAGGCCGCTCCTGGCCATGTTCCCGCGCTTGACGCCCTGATCGACGCCCTGCGGCAGTTGCCCGGCGTCGGGCCGAAGTCGGCGTCGCGCATGGCCTATCACCTGCTGGAGCACGACCGCCAGGCCGCGCAGCACATTGCCCGCGCGCTGGACGCCGCGTTGGGTGTCGTGCAGCGCTGCGCCCGTTGCAACACCCTCACCGAAGACGCGGTGTGCAGTATCTGCGCCGACCCCCGGCGCGACGCGCGCCAGCTCTGCGTGGTGGAAAGCCCGGCCGATCTGGCCGCGGTGGAGCAAACCCTCACCTACCGCGGACTGTATTTCGTGCTGATGGGCCGCATCAGCCCGCTCGACGGCCTGGGGCCGAAAGAAATCGGCCTCGACCGGCTGATTGCCCGCGCCCTCGATGGCGCGGTGGACGAGGTGATTCTGGCAACCAATTTCACCAACGAGGGCGAGGCCACCGCGCAC
>JAFGXB010000281.1 GCA_016936875.1 Burkholderiaceae bacterium
CCGCCCCCAGTTCCGTTGGCCCCCGCGGGGGGCGGGGCGGCGAGCCGACCCTGGGGGCGCGCAGAGTTTGGGCAGCAGGCGCGACAGCACGCCGTCACGGTCGATGAACTGGTGCTTGATGGCGGCGGCCACATGCACCGCCACGAGCGCTGCCAGGGTGTAGTTCAGCGTGGCGTGCACCAGTTCGAGCAGATGCGCCAGGGCCGGATTGGCCGACAGCAGGCTGGGCAGCCTCCACAGCCCCCACCACACCACGGGCACCCCGGCGGCCGAACTCAGCGCCCAGCCGGTGAGGGGAATGAAAATCATGAGCAGATACAGCAGGTCGTGCATCAGCTCTGCTGTGCCCTGCTGCCAGCGCGGAATGCTGTCGGGCAACGGCGGCGGGCGGTGCGTGACCCGCCACACAATGCGCAGGACCACCAGCAGCAACACGGTGATGCCAAACCACTTGTGCCAGGAGTACAGCTCGATCTTGCGCACCGACAGCGGCAGATCGCTCATATAAAGGCCCAGTGGAAACAGGCCGAAGATCAGCAGCGCGATCAGCCAGTGGAGCACTTGCGCCGGCAGGGTGTAGCGGCCCGTCTTGGATTGCGTTGGCGCGTTCATTCGACGCTGCCCTCAGCGCCTTCTGCTGCGGCTTGCTCCAGGGCCCGCCGCACTGCGTGCAGCGCCCGCTCGGTTGGGGCGAACTGGGCCGCATTCAGGCGCGAAAACGCCCGCGCCAAGTGCGCGCCATGGGCCGGGAACGTTTGCTCGAACGCCGTCTGTCCTGCTGCCGTGAGCTGCACGATCTGCCCGCGCCCGTCTGCCGGATCAGGCTGGCGCTGCACCAGCCCCTTGGCCACCAGGCGATCGACCACACCGGTCAGCGTGCCCTTGGTAATGAGAGTCTTCTCGCCCAGGAGTTTGGGGTTCATGCCCTCGGTATTGCCCAGCGTGGCCAGCACATCGAACTGCGCCGGAGTCAGCCCCATGCGCTGCACATGGGTGGCGGAGTAGCGCTCGAACGCCTGATAGGTGCGCACCAACTCGCGCAGCAGCGGCAGAAAGGGGGGAGATGAGGTCACGGTGCGGGACTTGCATCAAGGGGATGCACCGGATATTAGTTCGCATTAGAACCATCTACGCGCGCAGGGTTATGCCGCGAATCAACGGCGGCAGGGCCGCCCCAAGTTTTCTTGATCCCCCGCGGGGGGCGGGTCGGCAAGCCGACCCTGGGGACGCTCAGACGCTCAGCGTTTGAACGGCTCGGACGCTGGGTCGATCTGCGGCCCGGCGTAGAGAAAGTCGCTGATGTGCACGGTCACTTGCTCAGGCGTGATGAGCACCACGCCATAGCCCGGCGCTTCGTGCGTGAACAGGTCGGTGTCCGAGAGGAAGTCGAGCCCGGACTGATGCGCCGTGGCCGGCAGGGTGGAGAAGGCGATGCCATGCCAGCTGCCCGAGATGGGGCGGTGGATGTGGCCGAAAAACAGATGCCGGATGTGGCTGTAGTTGCGCAGCAGCGCACCGAATTCGCGTGCGTCGTCCGCCACCAGATTGATCTCGTCGAACGCCGCAATGCCCACGCCGAATGGCGGGTGGTGCATGAACAGGAACACCGGCACGCCGTCGGCCTGCGCCGCATCGAGTTGGTGGCGCAGCCAGTCCACCCGGCCGGCATCGAAATAACCGGCCGACTTGCGGCCCTGCGCGTCGTCGCCCCGCACGGTGTCGAGCAGAATGAAGCGCCCGGCCGACGTGTCCTGCGTCCATTGCACAAAGCCGCTGGCGTCCACCGGCACGTCGGGGAAGGCGGCGCAGAAGTTGGCGCGCTCATCATGGTTGCCAATGAGTGGCAGCACCGGCATGGGCAATCGGCCGAGCGCGTCGCGCAAGCTCGCGTAGGCGGCGCTCTCGCCCCAGTGGGTCAGGTCGCCCGTCACCACGCACAGTTCGGCGTTGGCGTGCTGGCGTGCAATGTGCTCCACCGCGGCGTTCAGACGCGCCAGCGGGTCGATGCCGTACAGCGTGCGCCCCGGCGTGGTGAGGTGGGTGTCTGTGAGGTGAATGAGTTTCATGTCTGCTCCTGGGCGGGCAGCAGACGCATGGCATCGGCCTGCCAGCCGATGTGCACGCGGCTGCCAATGGGGAGTTGCTGCGCGGCGCTGGTGGACAGATCGGACAGCACACGATCGCCGCTGTCGAGATCGACCCGCAAGCGCGTGACGGCACCGAAAAACGTGCTCTCGCGCACCGTGCCCTGCAGCACGGCGCCCGACGGCGCGTTGCCGCTCAGGGCGTCGCTCGGGACGTCACGCAGGGCGTGCAGCTGCACGTCTTCAGGGCGCAGATAGAGATGCAGTGCGTCTTGTGGCGACAGTCCGCAGGCGCGCGGCGCGTGCAGGCGCTGGTCGAACACGGAGATCACGCCGTGCTCCGCGTCGATCACGCGCGCGGGCAGGCGGCTGGAGATGCCGATGAACTGGGCGACAAAGGCGTGCGCGGGCTCCTGGTAGATGGCCGCGGGCGCGCCGATCTGCACCATGCGGCCTTCATACATCACCGCCACACGGTCGGAGATGGACAGCGCCTCCTCCTGATCGTGGGTGACGAACACGGTGGTGATGCCGGTGTCGCGCTGAATGCGGCGGATTTCCTCGCGCAGTTGCACCCGTACCTTGGCATCGAGTGCGGACAGGGGCTCGTCGAGCAACAGCAGCGCGGGCCGAATGGCCAGGGCGCGCGCCAGCGCCACGCGCTGCTGCTGGCCACCGGAGAGCTGGTGCGGATATTTGTCGGCATGCGCGGACAGGCCAACGAGGTCGAGCATGGAATCAACCCGTCGCTTTTGCTCGGCCGCATCAACCTTGCGCACCCGCAGGCCAAAGCGCACGTTGTCCGCCGCGGTCATGTTGGGGAACAGGCTGTAGGCCTGGAACACCATGCCCAGCTGGCGCTGATTGGCGGGCAGCGCGGTGATGTCCTGGCCATCCACCAGCACCCGCCCGCGGTTGGGCTGTTCGAACCCGGCGATGATGCGCAGCAGCGTGGTTTTGCCGCAGCCCGAGGGGCCGAGCAGGGAGAGGAATTCACCGCTGGCCAAGTCCAGGGTGATGTCGTGGAGCACAGTGCGCTCGCCGTAGAGCTTGGCGACGCCGTCGATTTTCAGGGTGGACATAGGTCATCCAGATGAGGTGCGAACCCGGGAGATGCGAAGTCGGCTCAATGCGCGCCGCCAAGCTGCGCCTGGCTTTTTTTGCCGCGCCCCGACAGCAGCACGCCCAGCATGGCCAGCCAGGTGATGAGAAAACTCAGCAGGGTGAGCGCAGCGGCTTCAGTGGCCGAAGTCTGGCCGATGTAGTTGATATAGACCGCAAAGGTGTTGAACAGCAGCACATTGGCGAAGGTGAATTCACCCATCACAATGGCAATGGTGAGCAGCGCCGCCCCCGCCAGCGCACTGGCAAGATTGGGCAACAACACGCGCAGGATGAACAGACCCCACCCGGCCCCCAGGCTGTGCGAAGCCTCGGTGAGGGTGCGCAGATCGAGCGCGCGCATCCCCACGTCCAGCGCCCGGTAGGTGTAGGGCAAGGCCAGGATGACATAGGGCACGACCAGGTAATTGGGCGTGCCGACAAACCAGTCTGGCCCGTGGAACAAGGCAGTGAGCCCGGCCACCAGCACAATGGGCGGCACTACGAAGGGCAGCACCGAAATGAAGTCGAACAGCGGCTTGATGCGCGGCGCGCGCAGATGCATCCAGAACACCGCGGGCACGAGCACCACGAGGCTGAGCGCAATGGTCTCCAGCGCCAGCCTCAGCGACAGCCACAGGCTCTCCCACAGCGCGTTCTGATGCACCAGACTGACATAGGCCGAGGGCCCGTAGCGCTGCCCCCCTTCCCAGAAACTGAAAATGCCGGTCGCAATCAGGGGCAGGGCAAAGTACAGGCCCACCACCAGCAACAGCAGAATGCCTGGCCAGGGGAGGCGGTGCGGGTTGCTTCGCCTCATCGCCCGCTCCAGCGGCTCGCGCGCCTGGCCACCAGGGCGTAAAGCACCATGACCACGATCATCACCCCGATCATGCCCAGCGCCAGTGCGGCGCCCGCCTGCGGCTCCAGCATCACATTGCCCGACAGCACATTGCTGATCTCGATGGGCACGAGGCCGATATTGCCCGAGGTCAGCGCGTAAGGCGTGGCATAGGCCGAGAACGCATTGCCGAACAGCAGCAGGAAGGCCGACAGCAACGAGGGCAGCAGGATGGGCAGGCCCACATGGCGCCAGTACGTCCAGGCCCCGGCACCCAGGCTTTGCGCCGCTTCGCGCCATTCGCGGCGCAGGCCTTCAATGGCCGGAATGATGACAATGATCATCAGCGGAATCTGGAAATAGGCATACACCAAAATCAGCCCGCTCATGCCATACAGGCTGAAGCCGCCGCCGTAAAGATCAATCCCGATGCTCTTGAGCCAGACCGTGACCATGCCCAGGCTGCCCAAGGTGGCGATGAAGGCAAACGCCAGCGGCACCCCGGCGAAATTGGCGGCCACCGCGCTGAATGACGTGACCAGCGAGCGCAGCCCAGCAGGTGCCGCCGGACGCAGCATGAAATACGCCACCAGTCCGCCCAGCACCAGGCCCACCGCCGCAGAAACGGCCGAGAGCACGATGGAGTTGCGAAATGCCGCAACGGTTTGCGGCTGCGCCAGCTCTGCGATGTAGCGCAGGGTCAGCCCGTGCTTGTCGCTGAGCGACTGCGCCAGCAACCGCAGTGCGGGCAGCAGCAGGAACACCAGCACATAAAGCAGAAAGGGGCCGATGAACAGCACCGAGCCCCAGTGCCTGCGCAGCCACGCTGGCAGGCGCGCCGGGCGGCTTGCGGCCGCCGACGCCGTTGCTGCCGTGCGCATTACACCTTGACCATCTTGGCCCAATCGGCCTTGAGCACGCCTTGCGCCTTTTCGGTCTGCGCCTTGTCGGCGAATACCACGTCCTTATAGGCTGCGGCAGGCGGCAACTCCGCCATCAGGGCTTGCGGAACGACCCCGCGCGCCACCATGTCGTTGAAGCGCGCGGGGTGGGCGTAGCCTTCGAGGTAGATGAGCTGGCCGGCATCAGACATCAGGAACTCTTCCCACAACTGCGCCGCCTTCAGGTTGGGGGCGAACTTGCTGATGGCCTGGCAGTAGTAGCCGCCATAGGGCTTGCCATCTGTCGGGATGACGGTGTCGATCTTGACCTTGCTCGCCTCTTTCTTGGCCTGGGCGATATTCAGATAGTCCCAGTTGATCACGATGGGCGTCTGCCCCGACACCAGGCTGGCAGACGTGGCATCCGACGGATTGAAGTTGCCAGCCTTGGCCAGCTTGGCGAAAAACTCCACGCCGGGCAACATATTGTCGAGCGAGCCGCCGTGCGCCAACGACGCGGCGTACACCCCGGCAAACGCGGCGCCTGCACCCAGCGGGCTGCCATTGAGCGCCACCATGCCCTTGTATTCCGGCTTGAGCAGATCGGCCCAGGTTTGCGGCGCATTCTTCACCACATTGCGGTTCACGCCGAAAGACACCACGCCGAAATAGTCGCCCCACCACAGGCCACCCGCGTCCTTCATGTTGTCGGGGATGCTCGCCCATGTGGCAACCTTGTAGGGCTGGAACAAACCTTCCTGCACGCCAGCGAGGGCAAACGACGGCCCGACGTCCACCACGTCCGGCCCGCGGCTCTGTCCCTTGAGCGACTTGATCGCCTGCAGTTCCTGCGCGGAGCTGGCGTCGGGCGAGGCGCTGTTGACCTTGATGCCGTACAGCTTGCTGAACTCGGCAATCATCTTGCCGTAGTTCGCCCAGTCCGGCGGCAGGGCGATGACGTTGAGCTTGCCCTCGGCCTTGGCCGCGGCGATCAGCGCCTTGTTGGCGGGTGCGGCGGGCGCGGCGAAGGCATTGCCGACAAGGCCGGGAATGAGCGCGGAGCCCAGGCTGGCACCGGCTGCGCCAGCGGTGAATTTGAGGAAGTTGCGACGGGAATCGTGTGAGCGGTGTGTCATGTTTTACTCCGGGTTGTTCTGTATCTTCGGACAAAAGTCATCAGCCTATGTAAGCGCGGTGACACTTTGATGACGTGGCTGATCTGCCTTATTTGCCGAAGCGAACATACTCCAGGCCGCGCCGATCAGCCAGCCCGATTGAATGTCTGCGCACAGCAAAGCGCCCGGTTGCTGGGCCAGCGCGTGATCGCAGAGCAGGCGCGCGCCGGACGCGCCCAGTAATTCCAGCTCCAGTTCATACCCCTGGCCGCGATAGCGTTGGCGCAGCACCCGGACATTGGGGGCACCACAGCGCAGCGTCACATCGGCGGGGCGAATCAGGGCGTGGGCATGCGGATGGGGGCTCTGCGCAGAATGGCTGCGAAGCGCAAACCGCAGGTCGGCGCAGCGCGCCAGCACGCCGTCGCCGTGCGTTTCAAGCGTGACCGGAATGAGCCGCCCGCGCCCGATGAAGCGCGCGACGAATTCGGACAGGGGCGCGTCGTGCAAGGCCTGCGGGGTATCGACCTGCTCCAGTTGCCCGGCGTTGAACACGGCGATGCGGTCTGCCAGCGCCATGGCCTCATGCTGGTCGTGGGTGACGTAGATCAGCGTGCCGCCCAGGGCCGCGTGGAAGTCGCGGATGGCCTCCATCATCTGGTCTCGCAGATGCACGTCCAGGCTGGCCAGCGGTTCGTCGAGCAAGGTCAGGCGTGGGCGCTGCACCAGGCAGCGCGCCAGCGCCACACGCTGGCGCTGGCCACCGGAGAGTTGGTCCGGCCGTTTGTCCGCGTGCGCCTCCAGCCCCATTTGCGCCAGCGCGGCGTCCACCTGCTGCGCCCGCTGTGCGGCAGGCAGCTTCTTGACCCGCAGCGGATAGGCGATGTTCTCGGCCACGCTCAGGTGCGGCCACAGCGCATAGCTCTGGAACACGAGGCCCAC
>JAFGXB010000282.1 GCA_016936875.1 Burkholderiaceae bacterium
GTAGCACCTCGGCATGGGCATGGCCGGCACCAACCAGCACCAGACGCTGGCGCAGCGCCATCAGCTGCACTCCCCGGAGAGCGGAGCCGGAGTTGATGGCGGGAGAGAGCGCGGTTGTTGCAGGCCGGGCGGGAGATGGTTGAGGTCGCGCGGCAGATCGATGTCGTGCACCGCGGGCAGCTCGGCCCAGCGCAGGCCGCTGGCGCGCAGGCGTTGCCGCGTCGTCTCCATGACCTCGGGCGTACTCCAGGTCTGCGCCCCGAAGACCGCCATCATGCGCGCCGCGGCGTGGCGGGTACACCCCACCAGGACGAAGCCGCCATCGCAGGCGGGAATGAACACGCAATCGTGGGTGATGAGCGCCTGTGCCGCCCGGCGCAGCACAGCCGCATCGAGCGCAGGACAGTCGCTGCCCAGCAGCAAGGCGGCGCCTGCGCTGCGGGTTTCGCGCACGAGGGCGGCCGCCATGCGTGCACCCAGATCGGTGCCGCGCTGCAGGCCACGCGACGCGCCGTGGCGCTGCGCGGCATCTCGCAGGGTGGCATGGCGTGCCGTGCCATACAGCCGCAAGGCGCCCAGCCCGCTGCTGGCGGCCTGGGCCAGGGCGTGGTCGAGCATGCGCGCGGCCAGTCGCGCGGAGCCCACAGGCCCCAGTGCAGGGATGAGCCGGGTTTTGGCCAGGCCGGGCAGCGGTGGCTTGGCGAACACGATCAGGGTGGTGTCCGGGCGCATCACGTCTCCTGATCGCCGCCAGGGTTGACGCCCCTGCCTGCGCGGCGCGGGGCCAGGTGAACCGAGCGTGACGCGGTGTCGTCCTGATAAATCCGTGCCAGACGAGTGGGCGATGCGCCGAAAAAATAGCGCAGGCGCAGCCACCACATGAGCACGATGGTGCGCCAGACGCCGCGTGCCATCCAGCGCCGCCCGGACGTCTGCACCTGCGCGCGCAGCGCCAGCGGCGGCCCCAGACGTTTGAGCCTGCGGCTGAGTTCGATGTCTTCCATCAGCGCCTGCGCGGGGTAGGCGCCCACGGCGTGGAACGCGGCGCGGGTGACGAACAAGGCCTGATCGCCGGTGCAGATGCCTGTGATGCGCGAGCGCAGATTCATCATCGCCGCCACCAGCCACAGCAAGGGTGTTTCGGGCACGATGCGCACGTCGAACCGTCCCCACTCCCGGCCGCCCCGTGCCAGCGCGGCCAGCAGCAGGCGATCGGCGTCTGCGGGAAGCCGCGTGTCGGCGTGCAGGAAGAGCAGCACGGGCCGTCGGCTGTGCTGCGCGCCGACGTTCATCTGCAGCGCGCGCCCGGGCTCGGCACACACCACCCGGTCGGCCCAGGGCGCGGCGCGCGCCGCGGTGTCGTCGTCGCTGGCGCCATCGACGACGATGACTTCCGCTCCGCGTGCGCGCAAGTCCTGCAAGGCCTGCAGCGTGGCGACGATGCCGCCGGCCTCGTTGCGCGCGGGCATGATGATGCTGAGATCGTGCGCCGCGGCGCGGTGTGCGCTCATCGCCAGCCTTCTCCGCGCCGCCAGGACCACAGGCGTTCGGCCAGCGCCAGGGTGCGCGGCGACACCTGTGCGCGTTTCCACACGCCGGCCGTGGCCTTGGCTGCCTCGCTCCAGGTGGGATAGGGGTGGACGGTGCCGAGGATGGCGCCCAGACCCAGGCCGCGGCGCATGGCCAGGGTGAACTCGGCCAGCAGTTCACCCGCGTGCTGGCCGACGATGCTCACGCCCAGAATCTTGTCTTTTCCCGGCACGGTGAGCACCTGGATGAACCCTTGCGTGGCGTCTTCGGTGATGGCGCGGTCGAGTTCGGCGAGTGCGTAGCGCGTTAGCTCGAAGTCGATGTTTTTGTCTCGCGCTTCGGCGACGTTGAGGCCGACATGCGCGACTTCGGGGTCGGTGAACGTCACCCAGGGAATGACTGACAGGTCCGACTTGAAACGCCACCAGCCGCCCAGCAGGGCGTTGACCGCCGCCGTCCAGGCCTGGTGCGCGGCGGTGTGGGTGAACTGGTAAGGCCCGGCCACGTCACCGCAGGCGTAGATGTTGGGGTAGAGCGTTTGCAGCGTGGCATTGACCTGCAAGGGGCGGTTGGGCGTCAACGGCAGCCCCAGTTCCTCCAGCCCGTAACCGCGTGTGCGCGGCGTGCGGCCCAGGGCGCAGAGAAGGGTGTCGAACGCGACCTCGACCTGTTCGCCTGGCTGTGCGCCTGCCTGCTCGGCCAGCACCCATTTGCGCGCACCGTCCCGCGCCACGCGCAGCGCCTTGTGACCCGTGAGCAGAGATACGCCATCGGCGCGCAGCGCCTGCGCCACGACCTCGGCCACGTCGGCGTCTTCGCGCAGCAGGATGCGCGGCTGCATTTCCAGCACGGTGACCTGGCTGCCCAGCCGGGCGAAGGCCTGCGCCAGTTCACAGCCAATGGGCCCACCGCCCAGCACCAGCAGACGACGGGGCGGTTCTCGCAGGCTCCACAGGGTGTCCGAGGTCAGGCAGCCCACTTCGGCCAGCCCCGGAATGGGCGGAACCAGGGGCTCGGCCCCGGCGGCGATGACGATGGCGCGGGTGGAGATCTGGCGCGGGCCATCGGATAAATTCACCTCGACCGTCCACGGCGAGAGGATGCGGGCGCGGCCGAGCACAACCTCCACGCCGAGCGCGGTGTAGCGTTCGACCGAGTCGTGCGGCGCGACCTCGGCCACGGCTGCGCGCACCCGCGCCATCACCGCGGCGAAATCGACCTGCGGCGGCGCCAGCCCCAGGCCCAGCGCGGCGGCGCGGCGTGTTTGATGCGCCACGCGGGCGATATGGATCAGCGCCTTGGATGGCACGCAGCCAAAGTTCAGGCAGTCGCCGCCCATGTGCGCGGCTTCCACCAAGGTGACTTTGGCCTTGGCCGCCGCGGCAATATAGGACGTGACCAGACCCGCTGCGCCGCCGCCGATGACCACCACATCGCGCTCGAAGCGCCGGGGCCTTGGCCAGCGCGCGTACAGACGCCGCGCCCGCAGCCTGGCAACCACGGCCCTGGCCGCCAGCGGAAACAACCCGAGCAGGGTGAACGACAGCAGCAAGCCGGGCGAGGCCACATCCGCCAGGCTGCGGATTTGCGCCAGTTGCGTGCCCGCATTGACGTAAACCGCAGTGGCCGCCAGCATGCCGACCTGACTTACCCAATAGAAGGTGCGCAGCGGCATGGCCGTCAAGCCCATGGCCAGATTGATGAGGAAAAACGGAAACACCGGCACCAGCCGCAAGGCGAACAGATAAAACGGCCCGTCGCGCGCCATGCCTGCGTCGATGCCGGCAATGCGTGCGCCAA
Organism: Burkholderiaceae bacterium; assembly: GCA_016936875.1. Lineage (GTDB taxonomy): Bacteria > Pseudomonadota > Gammaproteobacteria > Burkholderiales > Burkholderiaceae_C > Thiomonas. The sequence goes on from JAFGXB010000282.1 coordinate 3,331, forward strand.
AGCGTTTGCGCACCCAGTCGCGCAGCACGAATCGCGCCGAGAGGAAGGCCAGCGACGCGCCGATGGCCGAGGCAAACGACACCAGCAACACGCCCCATCCCAGGCCGAACAGCGCGCCGCCCGCAAGGGTGAGGATGGCAGCCCCCGGCAGGGACACCGCCGTGGTCAGCACATAGATGGCGAGGTAGGCGGCGGCGAAGGCCAGCGGATGCGCCACGCGCTGGGCGACCAGCGTGTCGAGGTGCTGGTGTAGGGCGTCGAGACTGAGATAGCGGCCCAGCCCCAGGCCGAACCAGGCCCAGATGACGGCGGCCAGCGCAACGAGGATGAGCAGACGACGGGACATGGCGGATGTGCCCACACCCTCTCAGGCCGTGAGCTGGGCAGCGATCTGGCACGCATCGGCTGGGCTTGCGTCCGCCGCGGCCAGCGCGCCGCCGCAACTGCTGCCCTGGCCCGCGGTGCAGCCATAGCAATGATCGGCAATGGCGATGGGGCGGCCCGACCAGCTTTCGGGCTCGGCCAGCAAGTCGCAGAGATGCGGGCGGGGATGCTGCGCATCGGCGGCGCCCAGGGTCAGGCCCAGCATCTGGTTGAAGTCGCAGTCGTACAAATAGCCCTGCCAGTCCACCGAAATCAGGTCGCGGCACATCACGCCGTCCACATTTTCCGGGCGGTGGGCGGAGCGCAAGGTGTGCATATAACTGTCGAACTGCCCCTTGGACACCAGCATGCTGCCAAAGCGCTGGATGGGCATATTGGCGATGGTGAACAGGCGGTTGAACACAATGCCGTAGCGCTCGCCAAGCAAGCGCTTGTAGTCGGCCTGCAGCGTGTCCTGCGGCGGCGGCAGATAGGGGCCGAGCGGGTTGTAGACCAGGTCGAGCGTCAAGCCATAGTCCGGCGCGCCATAACCCAGTTGGTTGAGCCATTGCAGGGCGTTGATGCTCTTCTCGAACACGCCGTCACCGCGCTGGCCATCGACGTTGTCTTCGGTGTAGCACGGCAGCGAAGCCACCACGCTCACGCCCTGGGCGGCGAGAAATGCGGCCAGATCCTCCTGTTCCGGTTCATACAGCACAGTGAGGTTGCAGCGGTCGATCACCCGCACGTCAGCAGCGCGTGCGGCGCGCACCAGGTCACGGAAATGCGGGCTCAACTCGGGAGCGCCGCCCGTGAGGTCGAGCGTGGCGATGCGCCCGCTCTGCAACAACGCCACCACCAGTGCGGCGTTGTCGGCGTTCATCATTTCCGTGCGGTTGGGGCCGGCGCCAACGTGGCAATGCTGGCAACTCTGGTTGCAGCGGTAGCCCAGATTGACCTGCATGGTCTGCAGACGCTGGCGCCGTATCGGCGGAAAATCGGTCTTGCGCAGCAGATGGATGGTGGCGTGCATGTCGTTGTCTCCCGGTGGCCGCCCTGGTCATCTGCATTGCAAGTCGGACGGGCGGATGTTTGATGGTCGGGCGGGCAGCGGCGTCCTGACACCCGAGATGCACAAAGGCGTTCAGCGCGTCAGCACCCAGCGATTGCTGGCAATGCCGGGCAGCCGCCTGAGCACCTTGCCGCTGCGCAGCGCGACGATAACCGCCTCATGCCGGTTTTCGATGGTGACGATGGCTTGCCTGCCACCCGGCAGCACCGCCAGACCGCTCAGCTTGGCGGGGCCAGGCTGCCCGGCAGAGACACGCACCTCACCGGCATACGCGGGCGCACGGGTGGAGAAGCGCAGGATGTGGCCCGAAAATCCGGCGGCGTACACATGGTTTTGCCGCGGGCCAACGGCCAACTGCATGAATCCGGCCGTCGCCGCGGGAATTTTGGCGTAGGAAAATTGCGGGTCGACTTCGGACGTGGCGATGGAGACGATATGGTTGTTCGCCGGGTTGAACACCGACATCACGCCGCTTTGCATATTGGCCGAATACAGCCGCCCGCGCGCCCATGCCAGATCGCCGCTGTGGCCGATGGGAATCTGCCGCAGCACATGGCCGTCCGCCGGGTCGATCTCGGCGATGGTTGTGCGCAGATTGCCGCCCACATACAGCCTGCTGGCATCGGCGTTGAACGCCAGTGCGTTGCCGCCAACGGGAATGTCGAAACGCAAGGCCCCGTCGTGCGTGGAATAGGCCGCAAGCGCCTTGCCCGACAGCACGAATACCACCCCATGCCCCACCCACACACGGGCGACGCGGCCACCCGCGATGCTGTCGAACTGGCGCAGTGTCGTGCCCGTCTGCGGGTCGATCACCA
>JAFGXB010000035.1 GCA_016936875.1 Burkholderiaceae bacterium
ATGTCAAGGTACGCGCCTGAATTTTTCTGCTCTCATCAAAAAGGAATCGCATCATGAATGACATCGTCATTGTGTCCGCCGTGCGCACGGCGGTTGGAAAATTTGGCGGCGCGCTATCCAAGGTGCCGGCAGTCGATCTGGGGGCACTGGTCATCAAAGAGGCCGTGGCGCGAGCCCGGCTCGACCCGGCGCAGGTGTCCGAGGTCATCTTTGGGCAGGTGTTGCAGGCGGGGATAGGGCAGAACGGCGCGCGTCAGGCCAGCATCAAGGCCGGGCTGCCTGACATGGTGCCGGCCATGACCATCAACAAGGTGTGTGGCTCGGGGCTGAAATCGGTGATGCTGGCCGCGCAGGCCATACGCGACGGCGATGCCGACATCGTGGTGGCCGGCGGTCAGGAGAATATGAGCGCCTCGCCGCATGTGCTGCCCGGTTCGCGCGACGGCCAGCGCATGGGCGACTGGAAGCTGATCGACACCATGATCGTTGACGGTCTGTGGGATGCGTTCAACCAGTATCACATGGGCATCACCGCCGAAAACGTGGCGAAGAAATATGGCGTCACCCGCGAGATGCAGGACGCATTTGCCGCAGCGAGCCAGAACAAGGCCGAGGCGGCACAGAAGTCCGGGCGCTTTGGCGATGAGATCGTGCCCGTGATGTTGCCGCAAAAAAAGGGCGACCCGGTGGCGTTTGCGACCGATGAATTCGTACGCCACGGCGTCACCGCTGAAAGTCTCGCCAGCCTGCGGCCCGCTTTCGACAAGGCGGGGTCGGTTACGGCCGGCAATGCCTCCGGGCTGAACGATGGCGCCGCGGCGGTGGTGGTCATGTCGGCCAGGCGCGCGGCCGAGCTTGGCCTCAAGCCGCTGGCAACCCTACGCGCCTACGCCAACGCCGGGCTCGATCCTGCGTATATGGGCATGGGCCCGGTCGCGTCGTCCACCCGCTGCCTGTCGCGCGCGGGCTGGGCGCCACAAGACCTCGACCTGATGGAGATCAACGAGGCCTTTGCGGCGCAAGCCATCGCAGTCAATCAGCAAATGGGCTGGGATACGGGCAAGGTCAATGTCAATGGGGGCGCCATCGCCATTGGCCACCCCATCGGTGCCAGCGGTTGCCGCATTCTGGTCACCCTGCTGCACGAAATGCAAAAGCGCGACGCGAAGAAGGGGCTCGCCTCGCTGTGCATCGGTGGCGGCATGGGCGTGGCGATGGCGCTGGAGCGCTGAGCCGTCTCAACAATTTCAAATAAACCAAGAGGAGAACAAGATGAGTAAAAAAGTGGCTTACGTCACGGGCGGTATGGGCGGCATCGGCACGGGCATCTGCAAGCGGCTGTGCGAAGCAGGGCACAAGGTCATTGCGGGCTGCGGCCCCAACTCCAGCAGAAAGGACAGCTGGTTGGAAACCATGCGGGCGCAGGGCTTTGACGTCTATGCCTCTGAAGGCAATGTGGCCGACTGGGAGTCAACAAAAGCCGCGTTCCAGAAGGTGTTTGCCGAGCACGGACAAGTGGACATTCTGGTCAACAACGCCGGCATCACCCGCGACGCCGTGCTGCGCAAAATGAGCTACGAAGACTGGGATCTGGTGCTGCGTACCAATCTGTATTCCATGTTCAATGTGACCAAGCAGGTGATTGACGGCATGGCGGAACGGGGCTGGGGCCGCATTGTCAATATCGCGTCGGTCAACGGGGAGAAAGGCCAGTTTGGCCAGACCAATTACGCCGCGGCCAAAGCCGGGATGCATGGCTTTGCCATGTCGCTGGCACTGGAGGTGGCGTCCAAGGGGGTGACGGTCAACACCGTGTCGCCTGGCTACATCTTGACCGATATGGTCAAGGCCATCCGGCAGGACGTGCTCGACAAGATCGTTTCCTCCATTCCGGTCAAGCGCCTGGGTACGCCGGAAGAAATTGCCTCCATCGTGGTCTGGCTGGCCAGCGAAGACGCCGGGTTCACCACCGGTGCCGAGTTCTCCTGCAACGGCGGGCTGCATATGAGCTGAGGCGGCACAAACCCCGCACCGCATCTTGCCGCGCATCGCCCGGTTCGTGCAGTGCGGGGAAAACTCGGTGGTTTTGGCTGGCGCTTATGGTTCAATCGAAAAAGAATCCTGCCCGCACACTTTTTCTCTGACCGGATCATCTCGCCATGCCCAAGCCCGATTCTTCGCAGCGCATCATCAAGAAGTACCCCAATCGCCGCCTGTATGACAGCGAGGCCAGCGCCTACATCACCCTGAGTGATGTGAAACAGCTCGTCATGGACGGGGCGCATTTCGTGGTGCAGGACGCCAAGACTGGCGAAGACCTCACCCGCAGCATCCTGCTGCAAATCATTCTCGAAGAGGAGAGTGGCGGCGTGCCCATGTTCAGCGCGGTGATGCTCGAACAGATCATCCGGTTTTATGGCCACGCCATGCAGGGCATGATGGGCAGTTATCTGGAAAAGAATGTGCAGGCGTTCATCGACATCCAGAACAAGCTGTCGGAGCAGTCGCGTGGCGTCTATGACAACGCAGCGCTCAATCCCGAGGCCTGGACGCAGTTCCTCCATGTGCAAAGCCCCATGCTGCAGAACATGATGGGCAACTATCTCGAACAGAGCAAAAACCTCTATATGCAGATGCAGGAGCAGATGCAGGAACAGGCCAAGCAGATGCTCGGCGCCTTCCAGCCCCCGGACAAAAAGTGATGGATCGGCCGGGGTGCGCAGAACGTGCAACCTGGCCTTCAGCGACAATTCGGGCATGGAACAACAACTGACTCCCTCTACCGTCTCTGCTGGCGCCGCACCCAAAATCGGTTTTGTCTCGCTCGGTTGCCCCAAGGCACTGGTCGATTCCGAGCGCATCCTCACCGAGCTGCGCGCGCAGGGCTACGACACCTCCAAAAGTTATGCCGGCGCTGATCTGGTGATCGTGAACACCTGCGGCTTCATCGATGCCGCGGTGCAGGAAAGCCTGGACGCCATTGGCGAGGCGCTGGCCGAGAACGGCAAGGTCATTGTGACTGGCTGCCTGGGCGCGCGCAACGATGCCGCCACCGGCAACAATCTGGTGCGTGAAGCGCACCCCAGGGTGCTGGCCGTCACCGGCCCGCACGCCACCGACGAGGTGCTGCATCATGTGCACGCCGCACTGCCCAAGCCGCATGATCCCTTCGTGGACCTGGTGCCGCCAGCCGGCATCAAACTCACCCCGAAGCATTACGCCTATCTCAAAATC
>JAFGXB010000283.1 GCA_016936875.1 Burkholderiaceae bacterium
CTGGCCGACCTGGGCCAGGCCAAGCGCATCGAAGTGGGCAAGGAAAACACCATCGTCATCGACGGCGCTGGTGTGGCCGCCGACATCGAAGCCCGCGTCAAGCAGATCCGCATCCAGATCGAAGAAGCCACCTCCGACTACGACCGCGAAAAGCTGCAAGAGCGCGTGGCCAAGCTGGCTGGCGGCGTGGCCGTCATCAAGGTGGGCGCTGCCACCGAGATGGAAATGAAAGAGAAGAAGGCCCGCGTTGAAGACGCCCTGCACGCCACCCGCGCCGCGGTGGAGGAAGGCATTGTGGCTGGCGGCGGCGTGGCGCTGCTGCGCGCCCGTCAGGCCGCAGGCGAGATCAAGGGCGACAACCACGATCAGGAAGCCGGCATCAAGATCGTGCTGCGCGCCATTGAACAGCCGCTGCGCGAAATCGTTGCCAACGCCGGTGGCGAACCCAGCGTGGTGATCAACAAGGTGCTCGAAGGCAAGGGCAACTACGGCTTCAACGCCGCCAACGACACCTATGGCGACATGATCGCCATGGGCATTCTCGACCCGACCAAGGTCACCCGCACCGCGCTGCAGAACGCCGCCTCCGTGGCCGGCCTGATGCTGACCACCGAGTGCATGGTGGCCGAGGCCCCGAAGGACGACGCGGCTCCCGCCATGCCCGGCGGCGGCATGGGCGGCATGGGCAAGGACATGTAAGTCCAGACCCCGCGTCTGTTGTCTCCTCTGCCCGGTCGCCTTGGCGTGCCGGGCGGATGCGAAGCCTGCCATCCAAAAGATGGCGGGCTTTTTGCGTTTCTGGGGGGCGGTTTGTTGCCGATAAAAGTGCCCCCAGACCTGTCGCTACGTGCCAGACCCCGAGGTAGCGAGAAACACTTGGGGCGGCCCGGCGTGTTTCTCATGCGTTTCAAGGACGTGCTCAAGTGCCTCGCTACCATCGGGGCCATTCGGATCAGGAGAGTTGCAATGTCACGCTATTGCACGCAATGCGGCACGGAAAACAAGGATGCGGTGAAATTTTGCAAACACTGCGGTGCGTCCATGGCGCAACAGCCCGGGCAGACGCCACCCAGCGCGGAGGCTCCGGCGGAGCGTTCCGCACCGCAGTCAGCCGAGCAGGACGCGGCGCTGGACCCAGATCACGCGCTGCATGCCGATGCCGCGCACGAGGCGGAAGACGCTGAAGCCAAGCGCCTGGCCGAAGCCGCCTGGGCGCGCGCGCATGCTGAACAGGCGGCGCTGATTGCCGCGGCGCAGCAGGCGAAGGTGGCCCGCCAGCAGCGCGCGCCAGACTCTGGGCATGATGCGCCAGCGCAGACTGCGCAACAGACCGAAGACGCCGCGCAGCAAGAGCGCGCCGTGCGTGAGAAGGAACGGCTTGCGGCGACCGCCAGACTGGAAGCGGAGATCCGCGCCAGGGCGGAGGCCGCGGCTGCCCCGATCAAACCGCGCCCGCAGCCCGCGGCGTCGCCATTGCCGCGCGAGCGGGCGCACAAGGCGGCCAAGGGCAGCAATGCGGCGCTGTTCGGTGGTGTTGCCACGGTGGTCATCGCTTTTTTGCTCATCGGGGGCGGCGGCTTGTGGTGGTCGATGCAGCACCCGCAGCACGACAAAAACGGCGCAACTGCGTCAGCCAGCAGCGCGGCGTCCGCCGCCGGGCCGTCAGAGTCGGCCGCGTCGGCCGCAGCTCCCGCCGAGATGCCTGCCGTGATTCCCACGCCGACACCGCAGGCCGCGCCCGCAGCCGTCCTCCCAGCCGCTCGATCCGACACGCTCTCCGCGCAGACCCGCCCTGCGCCCGAAGTCGTGGCCACACCGCCCACCCGGCCTGCGCCCAAGCCCGAGCACGCCAAACCAGCGCCCGCCCGGACGGAGCATCCGAAACCTGCGCAAACGGTTGCCCCGGCCCCGGCGCAACCGCCCGGCGCGTCGCAAGCCGCGCCAGCCGCCGCGGCAGCGTCTGCCCGGTCGATGGGGCGTGTGGAGGCCCTTCGCGCCGGACTGGCGGCCTGCGGAAGCAAGGGCAATTTTTTCACCCAGCAACTCTGTATTCAGGAAACGCGCTGGAAGTATTGCGGCGCGCCGCTGTCGCCCGATCCGCTGTGGGGAAAGATTGCGGAATGCCCGAATTCCACGCAACACAACCACGCCATCCCGTAAGCCCAACTTCAACTCCCCAGGGAAGACATCATGACCGTGAAAACCACCAACAACCTCGGCGTGTTGCTGCGCAGCTATGAGGCCCTGCACAACTGGCGGGCGCTGTCCATGCTGGCGGGCAGCTTCGTCCTCGGCGGGCTGGCCATCAGTGGCGGCACGGCGGCCGCCATGAGTTCGGGCAGTCCGGCGGTGATGATGCTCATGAGTCTGTTGGGCGCCATCCTCATCGTCGTGGGCATGAACGCCAGCGGCCTGATGTTGATGGACCAGGCGTATGACCAGCCGATCCGCGGGTTCGGTCCGGCCTTTCTGGGTGGCGTGCAGTCAGCGCTCTACGTCATCGGCCTGCTGATTCTGCTGGGTCTGGGCTTCGCCGTGATCTTGCTCGCGGCCTATCTGCTGTCGCTGCTTGGGCGCATTCCAGGAGTGGGCGGGCTGTTCGGCTTTCTGCTCGGCGGGCCGCTGGTCGTGGTGGTGGCGCTGGCTTATGCCGTGCTGTTGCTGGCCGGGCCGTTGATGATCGCGGCCGTCTGGCATGGTGAGGGCTTCATCGCCAGTCTGTCGCGCGCTGTCGGCATCGTGGCCAAGCGGCCGCTGGAAGTATTCATGCACTTTCTCGTGCTGGGTCTGCTGGTGTTCCCGGCGGTGGCCTTCATTTTCGCCGTGGTGTTTATCGGCAGCATGTTCGTTGGCGGTTTCTTCGCCCAGGGCGGTTTCGGCGGCATGGGCATGGGCGGCTTTGGCGGCATGCACGGCATGGAGGGCATTGCGCTGGGCGGCGGCGGTATGGGGGGCGCGGGGCTGTCCATCAGTCTGGTGTGGTTCCTGGCGTGGTCGGTGGTGAGCCTGATCTATGTGCTGGGCATGATTTTTGTGTACCGCGCCGTTGGCGAAGGGGTGGGCTCCGAGGCCTCTGACATGGTGGGGCAGAAGCTGGCGCAGTTCAAGCAGCGGCTCGATGAATACAAACCCCGCGCGGCACCGGTGACCCCGCCCGCTGCGGGCCCGGCACCGTCTGACCAAGCACAGAATGGTCAGACGCCCGTGTCGCAGGGGCCGCAAGAGCCGTC
>JAFGXB010000284.1 GCA_016936875.1 Burkholderiaceae bacterium
CGACGGTCAGGTCGACGACCGACACATCAGGCGTGGGCACGCGGAAGGCCATGCCGGTGAGCTTCTTGTTCAGCTCGGGCAGCACCTTGCCCACGGCCTTGGCCGCGCCTGTGCTGGAGGGGATGATGTTGTCCAGGATGCCGCGGCCGCCGCGCCAGTCTTTGCTCGACGGGCCGTCCACGGTTTTTTGCGTGGCGGTGGCAGCGTGCACCGTGGTCATCAGGCCGCGCTTAATGCCGAAGCTGTCGTTGAGCACCTTGGCCACGGGGGCCAGGCAGTTGGTGGTGCAGGAGGCCGCGGAAACGATGGCCTCGCCAGCGTACTTGGCGTGGTTCACGCCGTAGACGAACATCGGCGTGTCGTCCTTCGAGGGAGCGGACTGCACCACCTTCTTGGCACCGGCGTCGATGTGTTTCTGGCAGGTGTCGAGGGTGAGGAAAAAGCCGGTGGCTTCGACCACCACGTCTGCGTTGACCTCGTTCCACTTCAGGTTGGCCGGATCGCGCTCGGCGGTCAGGCGGATTTTCTTGCCATTGACCACGAGGTTGTTGCCTTCCACGCCCACCGTGCCGTTGAAGCGGCCATGCACGGAGTCATACTGCAGCATATAGGCGAGGTAGTCGGGCTCGAGCAGGTCGTTGATGGCGACGATTTCGAGGTCTTTGAATTCGGCCTCCTGCGCCACGGCACGGAACACCATGCGGCCGATGCGGCCAAAACCATTGATTGCAACGCGGATGGTCATATGAAATCTCCTGAATGAAGGTTGGGAATGGAAAGGGGTGTCTGGTTTGGCGTGGGGTCAGCGCGATCAGTCGGCCGGGTGCAAGGCGGGTGCCTGCGCCTCCTGGGCCACCGCTTCGGCAACGGAAGCTACCGTGGGAATGATGCGATCCGGCGCGGCCAGGGTAATGGGCTTGCCGTGGTTGTAGCCGTAGGGTACGGCCCACACCGTCACGCCTGCGGCGCGCGCCGTGGCCACGTCAATCTCGGAGTCACCGACGAACAGCGCGCGGTCGGCCCGCACCTTGAGGGCATCGAGGCAGTAGCGCACCGGCAAGGGATCAGGCTTCTTGGCTTCGAGCGTATCGCCAGCCACCACCATGTCGAAGTAATGCCGGATGCCATGCACCATCAGCACCGTGGTGGCAAAACGCTGCTCTTTATTGGTGACCAGAGCAATCCGCTTCTGCGCTCCGCGCAGGGCGCGCAGGGTGTCGAGCACGTCGGGATAAAGGCGGCTGCGCTGCCCGGTGCGCACGGCGTAGAACTCGGCAAAACGCGGCATCAGGATGTCGAGGGTGCCGGTGCGCCGCACCGTTTCTTCTTCGAGACCGGTGGCGTGGGCGTAGGCGTGCAGCATGAGCTCGCGTGTGCCATGCCCGATCCAGGCGCGGATCAGGTGTTCGGAAACCTCGGGCAGTTGCTGGTCGCGCAGCAGGTCGTTGACCGCATCGGCAATTTCCGGCGCGGTCTCCACCAGCGTGCCGTCGAGGTCGAACATCACCAGATCGAACATGGCCTGCGTCATCCTCTGAAAATCAACCCGCCTGCAGCACGGACTTGGCCACAGCCACCGCGTGTTCTGCGGTGACCTTGAAGTGCTGGTAGAGCTGCGGTGCCGGGGCGGATTCGCCAAATGTCGCGATGCCGACGATGCCGCCGTTCAGGCCCACATACTTGTGCCAGAAGTCGGGATGCCCCGCTTCAATTGCCACGCGCGGCAGGCCAGCGGGCAGCACGTCGTTGCGATAGGCCGCATCCTGGCGGTCGAAGGCGTTGGTGCAGGGCATGGAGACCACGCGGGCCGCGACGCCCTGTTCGGCCAGCATGCCTTGCGCCTTCAGCGCGATCTCGACCTCTGAGCCGGTGGCGATCAGCACGATCTGCGGCTTGCCGCCCTGCGCTTCGGACAGCACATAACCGCCGCGCGAAATGGTGCGCTCGGCATCCGCCGGGTGCTGGCTGGAGACCAGATTCTGGCGCGACAGCAGCAGCGCGCTGGGGCCGTGCTTGCGCTCGATGGCGTGCTTCCAGGCCACGGCGGTTTCAAGCACGTCGGCCGGGCGCCACACGTCCAGATTGGGGATGAGGCGCAGGCTGGAGGGCTGCTCGATCGGCTGGTGGGTCGGGCCGTCCTCGCCCAGGCCGATGGAGTCATGCGTGAACACATGGATCACGCGCTGCTTCATCAATGCGCTCATGCGCACGCCGTTGCGCGAGTAATCGGAGAACATCAGGAAAGTGCCGCCATAGGGCAGGAAGCCACCATGCAGCGCCATGCCGTTCATCATGGCCACCATGCCGAACTCGCGCACGCCGTAGGACAGGTAGTTGAACGCCGTGCCGGGCGCTGCCTTCTCGAAGGAATGCGAGGCCTTGGCCGCAGTGAGATTGGAGCCGGTCAGGTCGGCCGAGCCACCAAACAAGCCGGGCAGCGCGGGCACCAGGGTTTCCAGGGCGATCTGCGAGGACTTGCGGGTGGCGGTGGCGGCGGACACTTCGCGCGCCTTGGCGTAAAGGGTCTGGACGGTCTGGCCCCAGTCGGCGGGCAAGTCACCCGCCATGCGGCGCTTGAACTCGGCCGCGAGTGCGGGGTGCGCCGTCTCGTAAGCGGCAAAGCGCGTGTTCCAGTCGGCTTCGAGCTTGGCGCCGTGGAATTTGGCGTCCCATGCCTGATAGATGTCGGCGGGAATTTCAAACGGGCCGTACTCCCAGCCCAGCGCCTTGCGGGTGGCGTCGGCCTCGGCCTGGCCGAGGGCGGCGCCGTGCACGTCGTGCGTGCCGGCCTTGTTGGGCGAGCCCCAGCCGATGGTGGTGCGGCAGATGATGAGGGTGGGCTTGTCGCTGGTCTTGGCCTCGGCGGTAGCCTTCTCGACGGCGACCGCGTCATGGCCGTCGATCGGGCCGATGACGTTCCAGCCATAGGCCTGGAAGCGCTGCGCAGTGTTGTCTGAGAACCAGTGCTCGACATGGCCGTCGATGGAAATGCCGTTGTCGTCGTAGTAGGCGATGAGCTTGTTCAGCTTGAGCGTGCCAGCCAGCGAACAGGCCTCATGACTGATGCCTTCCATCAGGCAGCCGTCGCCGAGGAACACATAGGTGTGGTGATCAACGATGGCGTGGCCGGGCTGGTTGAACTGCGCGGCCAGCACCTTTTCGGCCAGCGCCATGCCCACGCCGTTGGCGATGCCTTGACCCAGCGGGCCGGTGGTTGTTTCCACGCCCGGTGTGTAGCCGACTTCGGGGTGGCCGGGCGTTTTGCTGTGCATCTGGCGGAAACGCTTGATCTCCTCAATGGGCAGCTCGTAGCCGGTGAGGTGCAGCAAGGCGTAGATCAGCATGGAGCCGTGGCCGTTGGACAGCACGAACCGGTCGCGGTTGGCCCAGTGCGGATTGGCCGGGTTGTGGTGCATGTGGTTGCGCCACAGCACTTCGGCGATGTCGGCCATGCCCATGGGGGCGCCTGGATGGCCGGAGTTGGCAGCCTGCACGCCGTCGATGGCGAGGAAGCGGATGGCGTTGGCCAGACGGCGGCGTTGTTGGGTGTCGAGTTGCAGGGTGGTCATGGTGCGTATCCCAGGTTTAGCCGGCGCGGCGCTTGAGGTCCATCAAGCGCAGGATCATGGGGGTGAAGATGAGCTGCATGGCAATGCCCATCTTGCCGCCGGGCACCACCAGGGTGTTGGGGCGACTCATCCACGAGTCGTGGAGCATGGACAGCAGATAGGGGAAATCGATGCCCTTGGGGTTCGCGAAGCGGATGACCACCATGCTTTCGTCGAGGCTGGGAATGTCCTTGGCGATGAAGGGATTGGAGGTGTCCACCGTGGGTACGCGCTGAAAGTTGACGTGGGTGCGCGAGAACTGCGGCGCGATGTGATGCACATAGTCAGGCATGCGGCGCAGGATGGTGTCCATCACGGCCTCTTGCGAGTAGCCGCGCTGAATCTGGTCGCGGTGCAGTTTCTGCACCCACTCCAGGTTGATGATGGGCACCACGCCCACGAGCAGGTCGACCTGCTTGGACACGTCGATCGTGCCATCGGAATAACCGCCATGCAGGCCTTCGTAGAACATCAGGTCGGAGCCCGGCTTGATGTCTTTCCAGTCGGTGAAGTTGCCCGGCTCAACGCCGAATTCAGCGGCTTCGCCCGCGTCGTGGATGTACTTGCGCACCTTGCCACCGCCGGTTTCACCGTAGGTCTTGAACACCCCCTCCAACTCGCCCAGCAGATTGGCGTCGGGGCCGAAGTGGCTGAAGTGGCGGTTGCCCGCGGCCTCCTGTTTTTTCATCTCCTCGCGCATTTCCATGCGGTTGTAGGCATGGAACGAGTCGCCTTCGACGATTTGCGCGGTGAGGTTTTCACGGCGGAAGATGTGCTGGAAACTGCGCATCACCGTAGTGGTGCCGGCGCCCGACGACCCGGTGATGGCAATGATGGGATGTTTGACAGACATGGTGCGAGCCTCTTTTCAATACAAGGAAATCAAGTCATGCGGCGCCCGTCTTGGTGCGGACCACCGCCAGGGTTGATCAGGCGCGAAGCACAATCGCGGCCACCGGGTCTGCGCCGCTTTGGCACACGGCAAAGCGCACAGACCGCGCGGCAGCGATGGCCATCAACTGCGAGCTTCGTCGCGGTACAGCGAACGCTCTTTGAACAGCGGTGATTCAAAGGCTTTGTCTTCGCCCCGATCGTATTCGGTGTGATAACGCTCAAGGCGCTCGATTTCGTTTTTGGAGCCCAGCATCACCGGCACACGCTGATGCAGCGAGGTTGGCTGCACCTCAAGAATACGCCCGCGCCCGGTCGACGCCGCGCCGCCCGCCTGCTCGATGATCATGCCAATCGGATTGGCCTCATACATCAGTCGCAGACGACCCGGCTTGCTCGGGTCTTTGGTGTCTTTGGGGTACATGAAAATGCCGCCGCGCATGAGGATGCGGTGCACATCGGCCACCATCGACGCGATCCAGCGGGTATTGAAGTCACGGCCGCGCTCTCCGGTCTTGCCGGCCTTGCACTCGGCGACGTAACGCTGAATCGGCGGCTCCCAGAAGCGCTCGTTGCTGGTGTTGATGGCGAACTCGCTGGTGTCTGCGGGAATTTGCAGATTGGGATGGGTGAGGATGAAGTTGCCGATTTCACGGTCGAGGGTGAAGCCGTGCGTGCCCTTGCCCACGGTCAGCACCAGCATGGTGGACGGGCCGTAAATGGCGTACCCCGCGGCAACCTGCTCCACGCCCGGGCGCAGATAGTCGGCCACGGTGGGATCGCCGATCTTGGCATGGCGCAGCACCGAAAAAATGGTGCCGACCGAGACGTTGACGTCGGTGTTGCTTGATCCGTCGAGCGGATCGAAAATAAGCAGATAGGGGCCGCGCTCGAATTCCTTGGGCAGCGCGTAGGGGTCGTCCATTTCTTCGGAAGCCATGCCGGCCACCAGGCCGCCCCACTCGCACGCCTGGATCATGGCGTCGTTGGACAGCACATCGAGCTTTTTCTGCACTTCGCCCTGCACGTTCTGGGTGTCGAGCGCACCGAGGAAGCCGCCGAGCGCCCCCTTGGACGTCATGGCGGAAATCGCCTTGACCGCAGCGGTCACGTCCACCAGCAACGCGGCCAGGTCGGCTTGATCGTCCGTACCGTGCAATTGCTCGATCAGGAATTTTGAGACTGTGGTGCGACCGGACTGCATGATGTAGCTCCCAATGGTTAAAGGCCTCGGACAACAGGCAGCCCTGCAGCATGGACGCAGGACAAGCCGCTGGCGCGAGGCTAGAAGACTTTTTGAAGCAACCTGCCAGGCAGAATCAGGCGGAGCCAAGTCACTTCAAAAAGCCCGCAGCCCCAAAACGGAGACTCGCATGAACAAACTTCATCGGCTGCGGTAAAAGCTCCTGAAGTTGAACTTCGGAGCCCGTTCACAAACGGCGCGAATGAAGATGGGCAGGACAAAAACCCCACACTAAAGCTTCATCGCATGTTGCGAATATAAGCGGCCTATCGAGTTAAGGTAAATTCACAATTTGTTGATGTTTAGATCAGGAATTTTGATGAAAAATACCACCATCCGTCAGCTCCGCGTGTTCAGTGCCGCTGCGCGCCACCTGCATTTCGGCAAAGCAGCCAAAGAAATGCACCTCACACCCCCTGCAGTGTCCATGCAGATTCGCGAGTTGGAGGCGCAGGTCGGACTGCCGCTGTTCGAACGCCAGGGAAAATCGGTCAGCCTGACGCTGACGGGCGAATACCTTGTCGTCTATGCGCGCAAGGTGTTGGCCACGCTCAAAGATGCCGAGGACGCCATGGCCCGGCTACGCGGCATCAAGGCGGGGCGACTGACCATCGGCATGGTGAGTACGGCGCAGTATTTCGTCCCCAGATTGCTTGCGCGCTTTCACGCCGAGTACCCCCATGTGGAAGTGCGCCTGTCGGTCGGCAATCGCGAGCAACTGGTCAACCATCTGCAGAACAGCGAGCTGGACCTCGCGATCATGGGACGCCCACCCCGGGATATGGCGACCCGGGCTGAGCCGTTTGCGGCACACCCCATGGGCATCATCGCATCGCCGCATCACCCGCTGGCCACTGGTGGCCCGCATTCCGCGTCCTTGCTCTCACAGTTCAATTTCATCAGTCGCGAGCCCGGTTCGGGCACGCGTGCAACATTCGAGGAATATCTACATCAGCATCAGATAGAGCTCCCGGTGTTTACCGAGATGCAAAGCAACGAAACCATCAAGCAGGCGGTCATGGCCAATATGGGCATCAGCTTTCTGTCTCTGCACACCATTGATCTGGAACTGCGCAACAATCTGCTGACCATCCCCTCGATCGAAGGCATGCCCTTAATCCGTCGCTGGTACGCCGTGAACAGCTTGGCCAAGCTGCTCTCGCCGGGGGCGGAGACGTTTCGCTATTTCATTCTTGAGCACGGCGAATCGTTTCTCGCCGAAACTTTCGGTAGCGCCATTTGGCCGCCCGGCCATGAACTTGCCCGCACGGCACCGGCGCATTGATCTGGGCTCTCAAGGAAACGCAGGGCCGCCCCAAGTTTTCTTGATCCCCACGGGGGGTGGGTCGGCGAGCCGACCCTGGGGGCACTCAGCAGGCACCAAGGGCACGCATCAGCGCGGCCAGGGGGGCCGTATCCGCGCGCAGAACCCGCGGCCCCAGACTCACCGCGTGAAAGCCCGCGCGCTGCAGCAGCGCGGTTTCGTCGTTGTCCAGACCGCCCTCTGGACCGGAAACCATCCATCCAGCCTCGCCGCGCGCCAAGGGCTGTAATGCCTCTGACGCGACCGGACTCAGCAGGCAGCGATGCGAGACGCCGCCGCCCAGTTGCCCAAGCCAGTCCGGCAGCGACACCACCGGGGCCACCTCAGGAACGCGATTGCGCCCGCACTGTTCGCAGGCGGCAATGGCCACGCCCTGCCAGTGCGCCACCCGGCGCTCGGCGCGCTCGCCGTGCAGACGCAGCACGCTGCGTCGGGTCAGTAGTGGCTGAATGCGGGACACGCCGAGTTCCACCGCCTTTTCCACCAGGGCGTCCATGCGTTCATTGGCCGGCATGCCGACCGCAAGCAGGACATGCGCTTCGGCTTCGCGCTCGATTGCATGGTGCCGATGAAGCCGCAAAGTTCGGCCATCGATCACCTCGCCGTCCCACTCGCCGCCCGTGCCGTCGAACACGGCGACTTCCTCCCCACTCGTCAGCCGCAGAACCTTGGCATGTCGCGCCGTCGCGGCAGGCATGGGCAGGGGGCCGGGCGCCAGCGTGGCTTCAGTGGGCGGAATGTAAAAGCGAAACGCCACGAAAATGAGAGTGGAAAGGGGTCAACTTCAGGCGGCTGCCAATTGAGACAGCACCGCCTCGGTATCTGCGCTGAACAAGCGCACACCCTCCTGCAGTTTTTCGGAGGCCATACGGTCTTCGCGCATGCCCTGGACGAAATGCTCCTGGTTCAACACAGGCGGCGTCGCGTCGATCACTGGCCCAGGGCGGGTGGCATCAAGTTGGCGGGGCATGGCCTGGTCACTGGTCGCCAGGGCATCGAGAAGAGTGGGCGGAATGGTGAGCAGATCGCAGCCGCTGAGCGCCGCAATCTGGTCGAGGTCGCGGAAACTCGCGCCCATCACCTCGGTCGGCACACCATGCTGTTTGTAATGCCGCCAGATGCGCACCACCGCTTGTACGCCGGGATCGTTGGCACCCTGATGCTTCGCGGCGTCCCAAGCCGCACCGGCCTGGAGACGATACCAATCGGTGATGCGGCCCACGAACGGCGAAATCAGCCGCACTCCGGCCGCGGCGCAGGCCTGCGATTGTGCAAAGCTGAACAACAGTGTCAGATTGCAGTGAATGCCTTCGGCCTCGAGCGCGCGGGCCGCGACGATGCCCTCCCAGGTCGCCGCAATCTTGATGAGCACGCGATCGCGTGGCACGCCCGCTGCGACGTAACGCGCCATCAACGCGCGGGCCCGCCGCAAGGTGCCCTCGGTATCGTGCGACAGCCGCGCATCGACTTCGGTGGACACCCGCCCGGGCAGGCGCTGCAGAATCTCCACCCCGAACGCGACGAGCAGGGCGTCGAGCCGATCGTTCACATCGGTAGAGCCGCGCACGGCCGACGCGACGAGACCTGCATAGCGCGAATCAGCCGCTGCCTTGCGGATCAGGCTGGGATTGGTCGTGGCATCCCGCGCGCTCCAGCGCGACAGGAGATCCAGATCGGCCGTATCGACCACAACGACGGTTGAAGCGGCCAGCGAATCGAGAGCAGACATGGGGACGTTGAAACGGCAGAGGCGATACGCGCATGTTACGGCGCGACCTCAGCCAGGATCAGTCGTCGTCGTCGAGTTCGGCGTTCCAGCCCTTGTCCTGCGCGCGCTGCATGGCACGCGCGTACATGGCGCTATGGCGCTCGGCGAGTTCGGGCGGCAGGCGGCTGGGCAGATTGCCGTACTGGTCCCACTCGGCCTCCACCTTCTGCATCAGGCCCTGCATGCGCTGCAGATCCCAGCCTTTGCAGTCTTCGGTTTCGGGCAACAGGCCGAAAACCCAGGCGTCGAGTACCACCCGGCCGAGTTGGGTGATGCCATGCGTGTCAGCGTGATAGCCAGGATAGGTCGGTTTTTCTTGCATGATGAGCCCGTTGGATTCGGAGGCGGCATGTGCCGCCAGACGCTGCGGTCGGCGGCTCAGGCCGCCCAGCGCTGCAGATAAGAGTGGATCAGCTCGGACACTTTATCGGATTTGATGATCAGCCCCAGGTCGATCATCTCCGAACCCAGCGCCATAGCCCGGTTGTTGGCGGGCACGGGAGCGGGCACGATGTGGTGCGCCTCCTCGCGGAAGAACACCGCCGCCACCACGCCGGCAAACAACAGATCGCGCGTGGCCTCGCGCCGGGAAACCTGCCCGCCGCGGCGTTCGATGAACACCGGGCTGCCGCTGGAGCCGGGATAGACCGCGGCGTCGATGAGAAACTGGCGGTGACCCTCGAAATCCAGCGCGGCCGGCGTGGCCGTGGTGCCGCGCCGCAGGATGGGCATGAGGTTGACCTGATCCCACACCCCGCTGGGATAGCCAACGAACAAGACCTCTTCGAGCGCGTCGAACTGTTTCCAGGTGGCCGCGTCGGGAATGAGGCGGCTGTCGATCGGCTCGACATACAACTCCACGCCCTGCTGCTGCGCGGCCTGCTGCAACGGTGCGAGCGGCACCAGAGCCAGATCGACCTCGGCGTCGGGATGGAGATACCAGGCCGCCGGAAACTCGTCGATGTTGAGCTGGAAGCGTTGGCCGAACGCGGGTCGGCCCTGGCGCTTTTGCGTGAACACCAGCCCGCCCCGTTGCACACCTTCGACCAGATGGCGGTTGGTGACGACGAAGTCCGTCACGCCGCGAGCATGCGTGTGGCGCACGACGAAGGCGGTGCCGGAGCCTTCGCTGCCGTCGTCGAGCACGGTGTCGACCCGAACGGTGGAAAACAGCAGCCGCTTGGCGGTGGAATCGATGTCCATGAGGTGGCGCGCTTGTTCAGTGATGCGTGGCGGACTGGTTCAGGCGCTCGATGGCGGCAATCGCCGCGCGCTGCGCCTCGGCGGCCTCGGCCTCGTTACCCATCATGGTCAGACGTCCGAAGGTGCCGAACGGGCGCACGTCAACCAGGGTGACCTGCGCGGCCTTCTCCGCCTCGTTGGCCGCATAGACGATGTACCCCGCAGGCTCGACCTCGAGGATGAACATGCTCTTGCCCGGCAGCAGCATCGACCCCTTGCGGAACTGGCGGTTGATCAGCGTGGCATGGTCGGGTGTGATGGCGCGGATGATTTCGTTCCACGCCACCTTGCAGCGCAGACGGGAATCTTCGCCGGTGCCGAGCTGGGCAAGAATGGCGTCGCCAGCGGCGAGCACCTCGCTCTGGTTGCGGTAGTGCAGCTCCATCGAGCCGAACGAGCGCTCGACCACCTGCTCGCCCATGCGCACACTGGTCTTTTTCAGCGCGATGTCCGACAGGCTGTGCACCGCCATGCCGGGTGCCACCTCGACCCACAGGCAGGCGTCGCCCGGCACCGGCAAGAAGCCTTGCGACGAGGTGGCGAGGTAGGACGCGAGCTGCGGCTGCAGCGCGTCGATGAAGACGAAGGTGCGCAGGGAGATTTTCATGCCATGCGCGCCTTCAGCGGGTGAGACTCATATAGAGCATGGGGAGTTTTTCGGGCAGGCGCTCGACCTTGTCGATCACCGTGAAGTTCTTGACGCCGAAGATACGCGAGACGTACAGATCGGCGTGTGGATCGAGCGAGAGCGCGTAGACCGTGACGCCTTGCTGCAGCAGTTGCTCGACCGCGCGCTTGGTGTCGTGCCGCAGGTATTGCGGGTCGCGCACGTCATTGTCGGCGGGCTCACCGTCGGTGACGACGAAGCAGATTTTCTTGCGCTTGGCTTGCAGTGCCAGATAGTGCCCGGCATGGCGCAGCGCCGCACCCATGCGGGTGGAATAGCTGCCCTTCATGCCAGCCAGCCGCGCCTTGGCTAGATCGCCGTAGGGCTGATCGAAATCCTTGAAGCGGTAGTAGTGCACGTCATGCCGCCCATCGGAGCAGAAGCCGTGGATGGCGAACGGATCACCGATGCGCTGCAACGCCTCGGCCAGCAGCACGGTGGCCGAGCGGGTCAGGTCGAGCACGGAATAGTCGTGGCCACGCACCTTGTCGTTGGATGACTCGGACAGATCGAGCAACACCATCACAGCCAGATCGCGCTGCGCGCGCTTGAGCCGCACCATGATGCGCGGGTCGGGCTGAACACCCATGCGCAGATCGGTCATGGCGCGCACGGCGGCATCGATGTCGATGTCGTCGCCGTCTTCCTGATGCCGGATGCGCTGCAGTCCTTGCGGGATCATCGACTCAATCAGAAATTTCAGACGCGACACCACCGGCTTGTGCTCGGCCAGAATGGCATCGATCACCGCGAGGTCGCCCACCGGGGGGTGACGTTCCAGCACGGTGGCCCAGCTCGGGCGGTCGAGCTGAATCTGATAGTCCCACTCGGGATAGTGAAAGGGCTCGGAAATCGGCGGGCGGCCTTCGAGCGAGTTGATGGTCACGCCTTCCTGATCGAGATAGAACTCGGTGGGCAGAATCCACACTTCCTGCGCGTCGTCACCGGCGTATTCATTGTCAACCTCGTTGACCATCTCCATGACGCTGACCTTGCGCCGCACCTGCTGTTGCGTCTCCCAAGTGGCCTGCAGCGCTTGCGCCTCGTCGTACTCCTCCAGCTCCCAGATGGCACGGTTGTCGTCGCGGTAGGGGGCGCGCAGGCCGTCTGTGCGGCGGTTGAAATCGGGCAGGTCGAGTGCGAGCAGGCTGTGCGACAAATCGACGCCCACGTTCCAGCTGAACTTCGCGTCGTGCAGATCGGGCTGGGCGCGAAAATGCGCCACGGCCTGCTGCACCCAGGGATGCGGGTCGGCACTGTGGACTTCGAGCAGGGCGCGGGCCAGACGATTGATGAGGTCGCCCACGGTCTTGGGCTCGGCGTAGTCGGGTGGCGGCTGTAGGGCCAGCCAGGCCTCGCGCATATTCGGAAATTGCGCGATGGCCAGCGCCTCGACCCGCGCGTCCTCGATGGCTTCGATCAGACCAATCTGCAACGGCGACAGCGTCTGCATCGACAAGGGTGCGACGGTAAACACCAGATGCGCGGCGCAGTGATTGGCCGCCGCCCGGTACAGATCCAGCGCAGGAACGATCTGGTCGGGCAAGGTCTCGGGGCCCAGCGGGCGATAGTCGTCGTAGGCGTCGGCGATGTGGATGACGTAGCGCTCGATGTAAGGTTTGAGACCTTCGCGATTTTCGTAGTCGCCGGCGGTCGGGCGCAGGAAAAAGTCCCGACCCCACATGGCCCGCAGATAGATATTGAGCCGACGCTGCACGTCGACGAACAGGGTGCCCTTGCGCTCTTGTTGCAGCACCGAAAGCGCATCAGGGCTTTGCAGCGAAAAGTAGGCCGCCTGCCCCTCGAAGTCCGCCTTGTAGGCCTGCGCGCCCCATTGCGCCCAGCGGCGCAGCCCGCCCAAGGTGAGCTGCGACAGCAGGCGTTCGAGGTTTTCCAGCATGGGGCGCAGCCCGCGCGGCGCCTGCGCCAGCATGAGCGACAGCACGCTCAGGAACTGGCGGAACAGCGCTTCGTCGCCCAGCCGCTGGCCGGCCATCGGCGCCGTACCGACGATGAGCGCCAGCACCTGCCCGGAGGTCTTCGACGCCATGGCGAGCAGGAAATTGACCACGTCGGGCAACACGTCCTCGCCGATGGCGCGTGCCAGCTCGGGCATGGATTGCAGATAGGTGACCACCAGCTCCTCACCACGCCCGAGCTGATGCAGCGCCGCCGCGCCCTTGAGGAAATTGTCCAGCCCGCGCGAGGAAAACGCACGCGCGGCCTCGTTCCAGGAGGCGCGCAACACATCCTGCGCGCCGCTGGGCAGCTCGTCGACAAGTTCGTGGAATTCTTCGAGGTGGATCGCCATGGTGGACTCATTGCACGCAGCCCTTCGCGCAATGCGATTTGCAGGCGGCGGCGCAAGCGGACGTCAGAAGTAGGTGGTCACCGCGGCGTCCAGCGCATCGCGCATGTCGGGGTCATCGGTGATGGGTCGCACCAGCGCCATCTGGCAGGCCCCCAGAGGTGCCACACCCTGCGCGATCAGCGAGCCGGCATAAATCAACATCCGGGTGGACAGACCCTCGTCCAGGCCGTGGCCCTTCAGATTGCGCGAACGCTCGGCAATATGCACCAGATTCTTTGCCACATCCAGGCCAACACCCGACTCGTGCGCCACGATCTCGGCTTCGGTGTCGTGCTCGGGGTAGTGGAAATCGAGCGCAGCAAAACGCTGCTTGGTGGACTGTTTCAGATCCTTCATCAGGCTCTGATAGCCCGGGTTGTAGGAAATCACGACCTGAAAGTCGGGGTGCGCCTGGATGATCTCGCCCTTCTTCTCCAGCGGCAGGATGCGGCGCGCATCGGTGAGTGGGTGGATCGCCACGGTCGTGTCCTGACGCGCTTCGACCACTTCGTCGAGATAGCAGATTGCGCCCAGCCGCGCGGCCATGGCCAGCGGGCCGTCCTGCCAGCGGGTGCCATTGGCGTCGAGCAGATAGCGGCCCACCAGGTCGGCGGCAGTCATGTCCTCGTTACAGGCCACAGTGATCAAGGGCTTGCCCAGCTTCCAGGCCATGTATTCAACGAAACGGGTCTTGCCGCAGCCCGTGGGGCCTTTGAGCATGACCGGCAAACGCACGGAATAGGCCGCCTCATAGAGCTCGACCTCATCGCCGACAGACCGGTAATAGGGCTCGTCGAGCACACGATAGGCGTCCAGTGCACCGGCCGGGGCCGCACCGGGGTTGACCGCAGGCCGATGACTGGCCGGTAGCGCAGAGCCAGCCCGCGCCGGACGTGCATCCTGGCGCGGCGCATAAGTGCGAACATAATCGTCGTGACGCATGGTGATCTTTCTTAACAAGGTGCTGCTCGGCCCCATGGCCACGCAGCGCAAACAGCGTTCGGTCAGGCGTTCAGTCGGGCCAGACGCGCTGGGGGAACAGCGTGGTCGCCGACGAGGCGGGCTCTACCGCCAGAGAAACGGCCTTGGGTCGAGATGCCGTCTGGGTTGTGGGTTTGGACGCCAGTGCGGCTTTCGCGGCCGGAGCTGGCTTTTCTGCGGCCTTGCGCGCTGGCGCGGCACCGCTGCGCGACGCAGATCCAGCCGCCGCCTTGGCGGGCTGAGAGGAGCGTGCCTGGCGCACGCTCTGGGTCAACTTGTCCTTGATGCTGCTCATGATGGGTAAACCTCCTTGAGTATGGCGTCGATCTCGTCCGCAGCGCCCTGACCGCGGGCACCCATCTGATAGACCGACAGGCCGTCCAGCGCCGCTGCGCGGTAGATGGCGCGGCGACGCATGGCGGCGCGTAACACGGGCAAACCAAATTCAGCCAAAGCGTCCTGCATCGCAGCCGACAGCGCGCTACGTTGTTCGATCTGGTTGAGCACCAGGAAGGCGCGCAACCCCGGGTTTTGGACACGTGCTGCTTCGACCTCCTGCGGCAGGCGCAGGCTGGCCCAAAGATCGATCGGTGACGGCAATACGGGGATGAGCGCGACGTCGCTCGAACGCAGCGCCTGACTGGACGCATGGCTGTCCAGCGAAGGCGGACAGTCAAGCACGATGTGCTGATAGGCCTTGTAGGTCTGCCGCAGTGCAGCCCCATCCCAACGGCCGGAAATCTGTTTGACCGTGGCGGGATAGGGGTGCGCTCCTGCGCCACCCCACTGCAAAGCAGAACCTTGCGGGTCCAGGTCGACGATCACTGTCGAGCCGTGCTTGGCCAGGCCCGCAGCGAGGTTCATGGCCAGCGTGGTCTTGCCTGCGCCGCCCTTCTGGTTGATGACGGCCAGCACCTTGGCGGCAGCCATGTCTCAGCCCGGCCCTGACGCCAGGGCGTCGATGCGCGTGGCGAAAGCATGTTCAGGCGCCCCTATCGTCTTGCCATCCTGCGCTTCGAGGGTGATGTTGACGTAGGTGGTGCCGAAATTGATGTTCTGCGGATGCTGTCCGATTTCCTCGGCCAGCGCGGCCAGGGCGTCGAGAAACTCCCGGGTCTGTCCGTAACTGCCAAAAGCAAAACGCTTGAAAAGCATTGGCGGTTTGCCTTGCTCGCGCCAGCTGGTCTGGGTTTCATCCATGCGTGGCTCCTTCGTTTTGCTGCACCCGCTGTAGATGCCGCGACTCTTCTTCGAGCAGATGCGCAAAGAGCGCAGCCGACTCGCCATCACGAACCCGCTGCGCATGGCGCAGGGCGTCCGCATACAGATGCACCGCTGATGCTTCCAGTTGCGCATCGTGCGCCTGCAATTCAGCCGCGCCACGTCCGAGACGCGCGGGCGACAGACTGCCGGCCGAGGGCGCAACGCCATGCAGGATGAGTTGCTCCATCAACAGGGCAGCATGATCGAGTTCCTCCAAGGCTTCCTGACGTAATTCAGCGGCCAAGGCCGCATCGCCCCAGAGCCGGGCCAGCACGCTCTGGGCGAGATACTGCTGCACCGCGGTCATTTCATGACCGAGCGCACGCGTCATCCAGCCCAGGGTACGGGAGTCGACTGCCATGCAGAACCTCGCGATCAGCTACGCGTCGAGGTGATTTCGGCGTCGCGGCCACCACCATCGGCGTCGGGCTGGGTCGGCAGAATGCCTTCAAGCTCACCATGCACGCGGGCGATGATGTGTGCAGCCACCAGGCCGTCACCCACACGCTCGCAGGCATCGGCCCCCGCACGAACCGCCGCGTTCACCGCACCGGTCTCGCCGCGAACCAGCACGGTCACATAGCCGCCACCCACAAACTGGCGACCAATCAGTCGCACTTCCGCCGCCTTACACATC
>JAFGXB010000285.1 GCA_016936875.1 Burkholderiaceae bacterium
AACGCCTGCCCGCGCCGCAAACCCTGGCGATGGGCCTGCAGCATGTGGTGGCCATGTTCGGCTCCACGGTGTTCGCGCCGCTGCTCATGGGCTTCAACCCGAACATCGCCATTCTGATGAGCGGCGTCGGCACGCTGATCTTTTTTCTCATCGTTGGCGGGCGGGTGCCGAGCTATCTCGGCTCGTCGTTTTCGTTCATCGGCGTGGTCATCGCGGCCAGCGGCTATTCCGGCACGGGTGCGAACCCGAATATCGGTGTGGCGCTGGGCGGCATCATCGCCTGCGGGGTGGTGTATGCGGCCATCGGGCTCATCGTCATGGGCATCGGTACGCGCTGGATCGAGCGGCTGATGCCGCCGGTGGTGACCGGTTCGGTGGTCGCGGTCATCGGGCTGAATCTGGCACCCATCGCCATCAAGAGCCACGGCGCCAGCAACTTCGACGACTGGATGGCGCTGGTCACTTTCGTCAGCATCGGCCTTGTTGCCGTGTACACCCGCGGCATGGTGCAGCGCCTGCTTATTCTGGTGGGGCTGCTGATCGCCAGCGTGATCTACGCCGTGCTCACCAACGGTTTCGGGCTGGGCGTGCCGATGGACTTTTCCGGCGTGGCCAACGCGGCCTGGTTTGGGCTGCAGACCTTTGTGTCGCCCGAATTCCAGCCCAAGGCGATGAGTCTGATCGTGCCGGTGGTGGTCATTCTGGTGGCGGAGAACCTGGGCCATATCAAGGCGGTCACGGCCATGACCGGGCGCAACCTCGACCGCTATATGGGCCGCGCATTCCTGGGCGACGGTCTGGCCACCATCGTTTCCGGTTCGGTTGGCGGTACGGGCGTGACCACTTACGCCGAAAACATCGGCGTGATGGCGGCGACCAAAATCTACTCAACGCTGATTTTTGCCGCCGCCGCGGTCATCGCCATCGTGTTCGGCTTCAGTCCCAAGTTCGGCGCGCTCATTCACCTCATTCCGCCGCCGGTGTTGCGCGGGGTGGCCATTGTGATTTTCGGCCTCATCGCCGTGTCGGGCGCGCGCATCTGGGTGGACAACAAGGTGGACTTTTCAGACAGCCGCAATCTCATCATTGTCGCCATCACGCTCATGCTCGGGACGGCAGACTTCACCCTCAAGTTCGGCGACTTTGCCCTGGGCGGCATCGGCACCGCCACCTTCGGCGCCATTCTGCTTTACGCCCTGCTGGGGCGCCGGGGAGGGGCGCGCTCCGGGCAGGACAAGCTGATGGACGCGCTCGAATAGCGCTGTTGCGACTGTCACATTCATTGACGCGAAAACCTCCACTCGCTGGAGTGCAATAGAGGCTTTCGGGCCAAACTGGAACATTCCGCATGGACATTCAAACCATCGATCAGCAATATCAGCAACTGCAGGGCGAGACGCAGCAGGTCGGCCAGCAGTTGCAGGCGCTTGCGGGCAAACTGCAGGCCGCGGCACAGGGCGGCAACCAGGATGCGCGCGAATGGTTGCTCGACCTGCGGGAAGTCGCGCTGGGCATCCAGGCGGAGCAGCAGCAGATGACGCAGGTGCTGCAGGCGATTCACGGCATGTGGCAGAACCAGGCGCAGCAGATGCAGGCCATGCCCGCCGCCATGCAGCCCGGCTACATGCCGCAAGGCATGATGGGGCAGAGCGCCGCCATGCCCATGCAGCAGGGCGGGGGCGTGATGGGCGCGCTTGACGGGTTTCTCAATTCGGGTTTTGGCCGCGCCATGGAAATGGGCGCTGGCATGGGGCTGGGCG
The DNA here is from genome assembly GCA_016936875.1 of Burkholderiaceae bacterium. Taxonomy (GTDB): domain Bacteria; phylum Pseudomonadota; class Gammaproteobacteria; order Burkholderiales; family Burkholderiaceae_C; genus Thiomonas. Next base: position 1,761 of record JAFGXB010000285.1, read on the forward strand.
ACGACTTGATCAACAAGCTGTTCTGAACGGCGCTCAAACGCGGCTTACACCAGGCCGTCGAACAGCAGCACGTCCACCAGATCGCCGGCCTGCACGGTGGACTGATCGTGGTGCAGCATGATCAGGCCGTGCGCCTGCGACATGGAACTCAGCACCCCCGACCCCTGATTGCCAATGGCGCTGACCTGCCAGCGGCCATCGGGCAGGGCGGTGAGCAGACCACGCTGGTATTCGGTGCGGCCCGGTTTTTTGCGCAGAGTTTGCGCGCTCACAGCGCGCAGCATTGGCTGCGGCTGCGGGCTGGCGCCCATGCAGTGCAGCAGGGCCGGGCGGACGAAGGCGTAGAACGTCACCATGACCGCAACCGGATTGCCGGGCAGGCCGAACAGCCAGGCTTTGTGCGCGTTTGCGCGCAACTGGCCAAAGGCCAGCGGGCGGCCCGGCCGCATGGCAATGCGCCAGAACACCACCTCGCCCATGCGGGAAAGGGTGCTGCGCAGGTAGTCGGCCTCGCCCACGCTGACCCCGCCCGAGGTGATCACCACGTCGGCGCATGTGGTTGCGGTGTGCAGCGCGGCTTCCACCGCCTGCGGATTGTCGGGCACCACGCCGAGGTCGATGATGTCGCAGCCCAGACGCTCCAGCATGCCCCACAGGGTGTAGCGGTTGCTGTCATACACGCAGCCGGGGTCGAGCGGCTGGCCAACGGAGCGCAGCTCATCTCCGCTGGAAAAGAAGGCCACGCGCAGCTTGCGCCGCACCGGTGCTTCGGCCATGCCAAGCGAGGCCATGAGGCCCAGATCGGCCGGGCGCAGCACTTTGCCCGCGGGCAGGGCCGCCTTGCCGCGCGCCAGATCTTCGCCACGCAGGCGGCGGTTGTCGCCAGCGCGCACCAGGCCTTGCGGGAGGATGACCGTGTCACCCTCCACGCGGCAAAACTCTTGTGGCACCACGGTGTCGCACTCCGCGGGCATGACGGCGCCGGTCATGATGCGCAGGGCGCTGCCTGCGGGCACGTCGCCACCGTAGGCATGTCCGGCCAGACCGCGTCCGGCGATGCGCAGCACCGTGTCGCCCTGCACGGCAATGTCGGCTCCGCGCAGGGCGTAGCCGTCCATTGCCGAGTTGTCGTGCGCGGGCACGTCAATGGGGGAGATGATATCCTGCGCCAGCACCCGGCCCAAAGCAGCGCGCACAGCCAGGCGCTCCACCGCCTGCACCGGCTGCACGCTGCCCTGAATGACGGCCAGCGCGGCATCCACCCGCAGCGCGTTGGGGTCGTACTCGCTGACGCAGGAGGCGATATGTTGCAGATCAAAGGAGGCGGTCATGACGGCGTGCGGGTGTCCAGGCGCTGCAGATCGTCCTGGGTGTTGATGTTCTCGAAGGCATGGGCGTCGTCGAACTCCACGATGGCCATGGGGTGCTGCGCCGTCCACACGTCGATCTTGCGGCCGCCAGCCTGAATGAACGCGCGCAGATCGTCGCGCAGGCTGGCGTCCATCAGGCAGAACACCGGCTGCAGCCTGCCTCCGGCGCGGGGCAATGCAATGCGCGCTTGCGCTGCCAGCAGTCCGGCGCCGAGCTGCTCTGCCAGATTGCGGGGGAACAGCGGCGAATCACAGGGGGCGGTGAGCAGATACGGCGTGGTGCAGACATCCAGCCCGGCGAGAAAACCCGCCAGCGGCCCGGAAAAATCTGGTGGACCCTCCGTGGGGTGGCCTGGCGGCGGGCTGTCTGTCAGCACGGGAAGCCCCCAGGTGCGATAGACCGCGAGATTGCGGTTGGCATTGAGCAGCGTTTGACCCACTTGCGGCCTGAGCCGCTGCAGCACCTGTTGCGCCAGCGGCAGGCCGCGCCAGAGCTGCAGGCCCTTGTCCACCCCGCCCATGCGGCTGCCGCGGCCGCCTGCGAGAATCAGGCCGGTGAGGTCGGTGGTGGCGATGGCGGGCGGCATGTCAAAACGTCTTGCGCTCATCCGGCTCGCGCACCTGCTGCGTGGCATGGGAAGCATCTCCCCAACGCACCGGGCCTTTCATGATGGAGACCACCAGGCAACCGATGCCCACGGTGAACACCAGCGCGGCGTCGAACAGGCTCACGCTGATGCAAAAAATGTCGATCAGGTCGCGGGCGGGCTGCGGGTCGCCCTTGACCAGCCCGGGCTGGTAGCCGGTTTTGATCCAGGCGCCAATGACCCAGGGCAAACCGACGCCGATGAAGTAGGCCGGAATCAACCAGCGGGTGAGTACCCGCTCAAAACCTGGGGTGCCAAGGGGCATGACGGGGCGTGCAGACATGCCCCGGATGCTACAGCCGCGCGCCGCCGGGCGTGTGGTGCTGGTGTTCGAAGCGCTGCTGGCAGGCGGTGCAGCGCAGCACGGTGGGTTCGGCCATCAGGCGGGCGGACGGGATGTCGGCTCCGCAGTCGATGCAGACGCCGAAGTCTGGCGTGTCGAGGCGCTGCAGGGCGCTGTCAATGGCGGCAAGCTCGGTGGCGTCGCGCGCGGTCGAGGCAATTTCCACTGCGTCCATGGACTCGATCACGGCCTCGTCGTCGGTTTCTCCGCGGTGGCTGCGCACCGCCAGCGTGCCGTCCTCGCTGATGGATTCATCGCGCAGATCGGCCACCATCTGGGTGCGACGCTGTTGTAGTTTGTTGCGCAGAATGTCGCGCTGCTCGGTGCTCAGGTGCATGTCGTTCTCCTTGGTGCGTCCGCTGATGATGCGCCCATTGTGGGCTGCAGCCGCAGCCAGCAGCTTGCGCTGGCGCAACACATCACTCGCTGTGCATGAATTGCCGCAGACGGAAGCCGAGCAGCCGCAGGGTGGCGAAATACAGCAGGGCAGACCCGGCCAGCAAACCCAGCCCCATGACCAGCCGCAGCAGATCGCCATGCGCACGGTCCCAGGGCAGGGCGACGGCGCCCCACAACATCACGCCGGCCAGCGGCACCTGCGCCAGCGCCACCTTGCCTGCGTACAGCCCCCAGCCCGGCTGTGGCTGAAACATGCCGCGTTTGCGCAGTCCCCGAAACAGCAGACTGGCGTTGAGTAGCGCACCGATGGAAATGGCCAGAGCCAGCCCGGCATGCCCCAGCCAGGGCACGAACAACAGATTCAACAATTGCGTGCAGACCAGCACCACCAGGGCGATCTTCACCGGCGTGCGCAAGTCTTGCCGGGCGTAGAAGCCGGGGGCGAGGATCTTGATGCCGATGAGCGCAATCAGGCCGATGCCGTAAGCCCGCAGCGCACTGGTCGTGGCCAGCACATCAGCGTGGTCGAAACGGCCGTAGTTGTAGAGCATCGACACCAGCGGCTGGGCGAAGATCAGCAGCGCAATTGCGCTAGGCAGCGCCAGCACCAGGGTGAGGCGCAGCCCCCAGTCGAGCAGGGTGCTGTATTTGGCGACATCCTGCGTGGCGCTGGCGCGCGACAGACTGGGCAGCAGCACCGAGCCCAGCGCCACGCCGAGAATGGCGGTGGGGAATTCCATCAGCCGGTCGGCATACGCCAGCCACGACACACTGCCCGCATGGAGATGCGAGGCGATCTGGGTGTTGATGACGATGGACACCTGCGCCACCGACACCGAGAGACTGGCGGGCAACATCTGCTTGACCACGCGGTGCACGCCTTCCGATCGCCAGGCCTTGATAAAACTCAGCCGCAATCGCGGCACCACGGCGTACTTGCGCAGCGCTGGCCACTGCACGGCCAGCTGTGCCACGCCGCCAATCATCACTCCGATCGCCAGGGCGTGGATGGGGGGATGCACGAGCTTATGGAACGCCACCGCCGCGCCGATGATGGCCAGATTGAGCAACGCCGGTGTCACAGCGGGCACGGCGAAATGCTTCCATGTATTCAGAATCCCGGCGCTGAGCGCCACCAGCGAAATGAGTCCGGCGTAAGGGAACATCAGCCGCGTCATCCAGACTGCGGCGTCGAACGCTTCCGGGTGGAGGCCGGACGCGGTGAGCCACACCAGCACCGGGGCGAGCAGCACGCCCAACAGGCTGATGGCGGCGAGAATCCAGAACAACGCCGTGGACACCTGATCGATCAATTCCTGCGTCTGCTCGGGTGTCTTGGTCTGCCGGGTCTGCGACAGCAGCGGCACGAAGGCCTGCGAGAACGCGCCTTCGGCAAACATGCGGCGCAGCAGATTGGGCAGACGAAACGCCACGTTGAACGCGTCCGTCCAGGCGCTGGCACCAAAGTAGGTGGCCACCATGATTTCCCGCACCAGCCCGGTGATGCGCGACGTCAGGGTGAGAAGGGAGATGGTGGAGGCGGCCTTGAGCAGATTCACCCGGCGGCATTATAGGAACGCTCGGCTGACAGACTGAAAGTTCTCTGGCGCACCTCTGAAATTTGTCTATAATGGTCGGCTTTCCGAGCAGGCAACACAGAAGGATTTTTGATATGGCAACCAAAGCCGCAGCCAAGAACAAGAACGTTCGCACCCCGTCGGGCCGCAAACGTGCACGTCAATCCATCAAGGCCAACGCCGCCAATACGGCGCTGCGTTCGCGTTTTCGCACCGCGGTGAAGTCGGTGCGCAAGGCCATCGCCGCTGGCGACCACGCCAAAGCCATGGAAATTTTCAAGGTCAATGCGCCCGTGCTCGACTCGATCGCTGACAAAAACATTTTCCACAAGAACACCGCAGCGCGCCAGAAAAGCCGCCTGAATGCGGCGATCAAGGCGCTCGCCGCCTGAATTCGGTTTGCCTGCTCCGGTCTGCGCTCCGGGCTGAGTTCTCGGCGCAGTCCCAATAAAAAGGCCCGCTTTTAGCGGGCCTTTTTATTGGGACTGCTTCTCAAGGAAACGCAGGGTCGCCCCAAGTTTCCTTGTCTCCCCTGGGGGGCGGTAAGCCGACACTGAGGGTGCTCTTCAAGTCAGGGCAAGCTGCGGCACGGCCGGGCGCGTGCGCGGGGTGCACACCATTTCGCCTGTCGGGTCAGACGGTCTGAAGCACGCGTTGCAGCGCATCGCGGGCCAGACCCAGATCCTGCATGTCGGGTTCTTCCGCTGCAGCGCTGGTCAGGCAGGCTTCGACCACATCGAGCTGATTGTCGCGGGCGAAATTGAGCAGGAAGTCGAACGCCATCGGCTCGATGTCGCGCAGCGACTCGCTCACCACCAGGCAGCGCACGCCGTCAACCAGGGTGGGAACGCAATAGGGCGAGTAGCCCAGGTGCGCTTCCTTGCGGTACTGGCCGACAGGGCGGAAACGCGCCATCAGGCCGGCAAGACGCTCTGCCCAGTCGCTCGGGCGGAAGGTGCGGCCGTCTAGAGTCACGCCGCGTATGAAAATTTCTCGGGGTTTGACAAGTTGCAGGGTTTGGGGGAATGCGCTCATGGCAATATCCTTGAAGAGGCAGTTTTGCTGCGGTGCCGCAATTATGCTGCAGCGCAGTATTACCGGGTTAACCCGAAGGGTGATTCTGTGTTGCAGTTGCAACAAAACCTGCGTTCAGCGTGTGCCGTTTTTTGTCATCCCTAGCGCCTGAGAAACACGCCGGGCCTCCCCCAGTGCTTCTCACCCCTCGGGGAGGCTGGCGCGCTCTTTATAATTTGCGCTTGCCCCCGGTGGCGCAGCGTTTTTGCAATGCTTCGTCTGCCGGGTTTGCTTTTTTTGCACAGGAGAAATGACCATGCCTTCTCAAGAAAAAGCCGGGTCGCCCCCAGGTTTCTTGACGCCCGCAGAGGGCGGAGCGGCGAGCCGACTCCGGGGGGGCTCCCATGTGATGAACACCTACGCGCGGCTGCCCATCGCTTTGTCGCATGGCGCG
>JAFGXB010000286.1 GCA_016936875.1 Burkholderiaceae bacterium
AGGTGCTGCCCGAGCTGAACAAGAAGCTCACCGGCATGGCCTTCCGCGTGCCCACGCCTGATGTGTCGGTCGTCGACCTGACCGTCGAGCTGAACAAAGAAGCCAGCTACGCCGACATCTGCGCGGCGATGAAGGCCGCCTCCGAAGGCCCGCTCAAGGGCGTGCTCGGTTATACCGAAGACAAGGTCGTCTCCACCGACTATCGTGGCTGCTCCATGCCGTCGATCTTCGACGCCGAGGCCGGCATTGCCCTCGACTCCACCTTCGTCAAGGTGGTGGCCTGGTACGACAACGAGTATGGCTACACCTGCAACATGATGCGCTTCGTCAAGCACGTCGCCAGCAACTGATGCCCTTCCCCTGCAGGCCTGTGCGCAGGCTCGCAGGGAGCTGAACCGAGGAGAGACTGATGCAAATCCTGACCTTTGAAGAGGTGTGCAAGCGCGGCTTCGCCCAGGACAAGCGCGTATTCATCCGCGCTGACCTGAACGTGCCGCTCAACGACAAGGGCGAGATCACCGAAGACACCCGCGTGCGCGCCTCCGTGCCCGCAGTGAAAATGGCGCTCGACGCTGGTGCCGGGGTGATGATCACCTCGCACCTGGGCCGCCCCACGGAAGGCGAGTTCAAGCCGGAAGATTCGCTGGCTCCCGTGGCCAAGCGCATGAGTGAGCTGCTCGGCCTGCCCGTGCGGCTGCAGGCCAACTGGGTGGACGGCGGTTTTGATGTGCGTCCCGGTGAAGTGGTCATGCTCGAAAACGCCCGTGTCAACAAGGGCGAAAAAAAGAATGACGACGCGCTGTCGCAAAAAATCGCCAAGCTCTGCGATATCTATGTGAACGATGCCTTCGGTACCGCGCACCGCGCCGAGGCCACCACGCATGGCATCGCCAAATACGCGCACATCGCCTGCGCGGGCCCGTTGCTGGCGGCCGAGATCGACGCCATCAACCGCGCGCTGGCCAATCCGGCGCGGCCGCTGGTGGCGATTGTTGCGGGCTCCAAGGTGTCCACCAAGCTCACCATCCTGCAGGCGCTGGCCGACAAGGTTGACGGCCTGATCGTGGGCGGCGGCATCGCCAACACCTTCATGCTGGCGGAGGGCCTGCCCATCGGTAAAAGCCTTGCCGAGCCCGATTTGCTCGACGAAGCGCGCAAGGTCATCGCCAAAATGAAGGCGCGTGGTGCCGAGGTGCCGATTCCCGAAGACGTGGTGGTGGCCAAGCAGTTCAGCGCCACTGCCGAAGCCACGGTGAAAGACGCCAAAGACGTGGACGCCGACGACCTGATTCTCGACATCGGCCCCAAGACCGCCGCCAAGCTTGCCGCCAAGCTCAAGACCGCGGGCACCATCGTCTGGAACGGCCCGGTGGGCGTGTTCGAGTTCGACGCCTTTGCCAACGGCACGAAAACCCTGGCAGCGGCCATCGCCAGCAGCCCGGCGTTTTCCATTGCGGGCGGCGGCGACACCCTGGCGGCGATTGCCAAGTACGACATCGCCAATCAGATTGGCTACATCTCGACGGGCGGCGGCGCTTTCCTGGAAATTCTCGAAGGCAAGACACTGCCCGCTTTCGAAATCTTGCAGCAGCGCGCCAAGCAGCCCCTGTCCTGAACCCTGCTGAACCCGATTCATTTTCCTTGAGGAGACCGTCATGGCCCTGATTTCCCTGCGTCAATTGCTCGATCATGCAGCCGAGCACACCTACGGCGTCCCCGCCTTCAACGTCAACAACCTCGAGCAGGTGCGCGCCATCATGGAAGCGGCCGACGAGACCAACTCGCCCGTCATCCTGCAGGCCTCGGCCGGTGCCCGCAAGTACGCCGGCGCGCCCTTCCTGCGCCACCTCATCGAGGCCGCGGTCGAAGAGTGGCCGCACATTCCCGTGGTCATGCACCAAGACCACGGCACCAGCCCCGGCGTGTGCCAGCGTTCCATCCAGCTGGGCTTCAGCTCGGTGATGATGGACGGCTCGCTGGGCACCGACGGCAAGACACCCACCACCTACGAGTACAACGTCGACGTCACCCGCCGCACCGTGGAAATGTCGCATTCCTGCGGCGTGTCGGTCGAAGGGGAACTCGGCTGCCTGGGCTCGCTCGAAACCGGCACCGCCGGTGAGGAAGACGGCATTGGCGCCGAAGGCGTGCTCGATCACAGCCAACTGCTGACCGACCCCGAAGAAGCCGCCGACTTCGTGAAAAAGACCCACGTTGACGCCCTGGCCATCGCCATTGGCACCAGCCACGGCGCGTACAAGTTCACCCGTCCGCCCACTGGCGACATTCTCGCCATCGGCCGTATCAAGGAAATCCACGCCCGCATTCCCAACACCCATCTGGTGATGCACGGTTCGTCTTCCGTGCCGCAGGAATGGCTGAAGATCATCAACTCCTACGGCGGCGACATGGGCGAGACCTATGGCGTTCCGGTGGAAGAAATTGTGGAAGGCATCAAACACGGCGTGCGCAAGGTCAACATCGACACCGATCTGCGCATGGCCTCCACCGGCGCCACCCGCAAGTTCCTCGCCGAGCATCCGAAAGAGTTTGATCCGCGCAAATTCCTCATCGCCTCCACCAAGGCCATGAAAGACATCTGCAAAGCGCGTTACGAAGCCTTCGGCACGGCAGGAAATGCGTCCAAGATCAAGCCCATCACCCTCGAGGCGATGGTCGGCCTGTACGAAAAAGGCAAGCTCGACCCCAAGGTCAACTGATCCTCGTCTCACAACTGCATCACCCGACAACCCCGGCTCCGGCCGGGGTTGTCGTCTGAACCATCCCCAACCATTTCGCAAAGGAGAATTGCCATGGCAGCAACCGCCGATCCTCTGCAGCGCGGATTTTCCGCACCCGACTTCACCCTGCCCGGAACCGATGGCCGCCAGCACAGCCTGGCCGAACTGCGCGGCCCAAAGGGGCTGCTGGTCATGTTCATCTGCAACCACTGTCCCTATGTGCAGGCCGTGGCCGACCGGATGGTGCGCGACGCGCGTGAACTGCACGCACTGGGCGTGCACACCGTGGCCATCAGCAGCAACGACGTGGCCGCCTACCCGGAGGATTCCTTCGAGCACATGCAGCAGTTTGCTGCACAGCACGACTTCGGTTTCCCCTATCTCTACGACGACAGTCAGGACGTGGCCAAAGCCTACGGCGCTGTTTGCACGCCCGATTTCTTCGGCTTCAACGCCGACTTGCAACTGCAATACCGCGGTCAGCTCGACGCCTCGCGCAAGCAGGCCGCCGCGCCCGACGTGCGCCGCGACCTGTTCGAGGCCATGAAGCAGATTGCCGAAACCGGCGTTGGCCCCGACGAGCAGTACCCCAGCATCGGCTGCTCCATCAAGTGGAAAGAGGAGGCCTGAGATGCCGCAGTTGCAGGCCCTGATCTTCGACGTTGACGGTACCCTGGCCGAGACCGAGCGCGACGGCCACCGCATCGCCTTCAACCAGGCCTTCGCCGATGCCGGGCTGGACTGGCATTGGGATGTGCCCACCTACGGCCGCCTGCTCGCCATCACCGGCGGCAAGGAGCGCATGCTGGCTTACTGGCAGGAGACCGACGCGCAGGCAGCGGCGCGGCCTGAAGCGGCTGGGCTGATTGCGGAGCTGCACCGCCGCAAGACCGCGCATTATGTGCGGCTGGTGGCCGAGGGCGGAATCGGTTTGCGCCCCGGGGTGCGCCGGGTGCTGGAGCAGGCGCGCGGCGCCGGGCTGCGCCTGGCAATCGCCACCACCACCACGCCCGACAACGTCGAGGCCCTGATCCGCGCCACCTTGGGCGCGGGGGGGATGGGTTGGTTTGAGGTCGTCGGCGCAGGCGATGCCGTGCCCCGAAAGAAGCCCGACCCAGGCATCTACACCTGGGTACTGGAGCGCATGGCCCTGCACCCCGAGCAATGCCTGGCGTTTGAAGACTCCACCAACGGTCTGCGCGCGGCGCACGGCGCCGGGTTGCGCACCGTCGTCACGACCGGGGCCTACACCCATCACGAAAATTTCGATGGCGCGCTCGCCTGGCTTGATGGTCTGGGCGACGATGGTGCTCCTGCGTCGGGGCAGGTGCAAGGCCAGCCGTGGTCGGGCGTGGTCGAGCTTGCCGCGCTGCGGCAATGGGCTGCGGTCTAGGAGACTGTCGGGCTTGGGGCGCGTGCCGTGCGCCTCAACCCACCACGCTGAGCGACTTCGGGGGCAGCAGGATGCCTTGCGCATCCTCCGCGCCCAGAGCGCGTTGCAGGTGGTCGATGCGCGGCGGGTTTGCGCTGCCTGACTGCTCGGTGTATTGATCGAGCTGTGCGGTTTTGCTCACCCAGGTTCCCAGGCGCACGCGCACCGGCTGTGCGCTTTGGTTGACGAGCAGCACCCGTCCACCTTTCATGCCGATGAAACTCGCCCCCGTGACGGCAGGCGCCGGTTTGTTGTCGGCCTGCATGCCCAGCACGGGCGCGCCAGGAAAGTCGAGCTTGACCAGATTGCTCGCCTGTTCGGCCGCGCGAATCCACGCGGCGGCGAGCGCACTCGGCGCAGGGCACAACATGGCCTTGGGCAAGCTGGCCTGGCCGGGCGGCACGTTCACCTGATTGAGTGTGACCAGCAGCTTTGCCGAGGCATCGAGCTGGGCATCCCACGCGGGCGTGGCCACCTTGATGCCGTGGCAGGGCTGGCGCATTGCGGCAAGCAACTGCGCCGGCAGGATGCGCATCAAATCATCCGGGCCGGCAGTCAGGCTGGGCGCGGCTGCCGCAGCGGTTTGGGCCGATGCGGCGGGCTGCCATGCGGCGACGGACAGGGTGAGGGCGGCAAGCATTTGCATCAGCCGGGTGGAGCGTGGCGAGCGTGTTGTCAGGAACAGGGGCATGGTGGAGAGGTGAAAGAATGCGCCGCGTGTCATGCGGCAGAACGGAAATGACGAGAACCCGCCGCGCGAGCACCGCTCAGGCAGCCGCGCGAAATGTGTCGGACTTGCGGATCGCAGGAGAGTTCAGAACGCCGCATGCAGCACCAGCCGACGGCCCTGCCGCGCGCCCGGTGGCGTGGGCCAAAGGGCGTCGAGCATGGACAGGGCGAGGACATGCAGCGCCTCCCACGGCGCGCGCGGCAAGGTGTCTGGGCGCAGGCCCTTGACGGCCAGATCGCATTGCGCGGCCAGCAGTAGCAGACGCTCCAGATCGGGCGTGCGCAGGCGCGGCAGGGCGCGTTCCAGCAGTTTCTCTTTCACGCCCCAGATGCGGTTGGCGCGCAGCAGCGCGGGCAGCGCCTGCCCCGCATCCAGCCCCTGGCGGATCCGCAGCCAGGCGCGGATGTCGTCGGCCAGCGTCCAGTGCACCAGCACGGGCGCCACGCCTTCTGCCTGCAGGCCGCCGAGCATGCGCTGCAGGCGGGCAGCGTCGCCGCCCAGCACCGCTTCGCCGAGTTTGAACACGCTGTAGCGCGCCACGTTGAGCACGGCCTGTTCCACGGTGTCGGGGTCGAGCGGGCCGGGGGGGCAGAGCAGGGCCAGTTTTTCGATCTCCTGATGCGCGGCCAGCAGATTGCCTTCCACCCGCGCCACCAGAAAGTCGGTGAGCGCCCGCCCTGCATCGCCAGCGGGCAGGGTGAAGCCGTGGCGCTGCAGGCGGGCGTTGATCCAGCGCGGCAGTTGCGCCAGCTCCACACTGTCCACCCGCACGGCCACGCCGGTCTGTGCCAGGGCGGTGAACCAGGCAGATTTTTGCGTGGCTGCGTCCAGCCGGGGCAGCACGACCACGGCCATGACATCGGCCGACAGATGCCCGGCCAGCGCCGCCAGCGCCTCGCCGCCATCGCGCCCCGGCTTGCCGCCGGGCAGGCGCAGCTCGATGAGCCGCCGTCCGCCGAACAGGCTGATTTCGCGGCTGCCCGCAAGCAGCTGGCTCCAGTCGAAGCCGCGCTCCACCGTGTGGCTCTCGCGTTCGTCGAAGCCCTGCTGGCGCGCGCGGGCGCGAATGGCGTCCACCGCCTCGTTGACCAGGAGAACCTCGTCGCCGTACACCGTGTAAAGCGCGCCCAGCTTGCTGGCGAGGTGGGCGTCGAGCTGATCGGCGGAGAGCTGCATCAGTTTGCCTCTCCGCTGCCGGGTTGCTCCAGGGGGGCGCCCAGCTTCACGGCGGCGAGCTGGTACATCACGCGGTTGATGAGTTCTTCGCGCATGCCGCGGTAGAGCAGATCGGACTCGTTGGCCTTGGCCAGCGTGGCGCTGGAGTTGTAGCTCAGATTGCTCGTCTGGGTCAGGTCGGACGGGGCGATCAGCAGCTTGCCTTGCGGCGTGGCGAGCTGAAAGCGCACCGTGTAGCGCAACAGATATTGCGCCACCGTGCCATCGGCGTTGTAGGCCTGCGCGGTTTGGGTCTGCGATTCGGCCAGCAGGGTGAACACTGCCTGCGCCGACTTCGCGTCTGGTGCAATGCGGGTTGCGGTGGTGGCGGCTATCTGGCGCTTGAGGGCAATGACGAAGGCCGAAGTTGCGGAGCCCGCCACATACAGCGTGTTGAACGACAGATTGGTCGAGCCGCGCAAATGAAAGCCGCAGGCGCTCAACGCCAAGGTCGGGACGAGGACGAAGAAGCCGCGGCGCTTCATTCAGACCACCACATTGACCAGTCGGCCGGGCACCACGATGACCTTCTTCGCGGGCTTGCCTTCGCTGAACCTGGTGAAGTCGGGGCTCGCCAGCGCCGCAGCCTCGATGGCGGTTTTGTCGGCGCTGGCGGCCACATGAATGGCGCCGCGCAGCTTGCCGTTGATCTGCAGCATGAGTTCTATTTCCTCCTGCACCAGCGCGGCGGCGTCGACCTGTGGCCAAGGCGCGTCGAGCAGGTCGCCGTGTTCGGCGGCATAGCCGAGTTCAGTCCACAGCGCGTGGGCGATATGTGGCGTGGCGGGGTAGAGCACGCGCAGCAGAATGCCGAAGCCTTCATACGCTGCTGCGCCTCGTTCAATCATGTCCGAGTTATCGCCAAGGCCACGTTCAACAAGACTACTCAAATTGAACGACTCAAGCGTGTTGAGCATCTTCATGCAAGCTGAAACGACGGTGTTGTACTGCATGCGCTCGAAATCAAATGAGGCTTGCTTCAAGATGCCGTGTATGTCGTGCCGAAGGCTCTTGATGTTCTTGCCTTCTAGTCCTTGCGCGTTGAATCGAGCTGCGAATTGGTCCATATTGAGCGACTTCAACTTGTGACCGAAAGCCCACACCCGCTTGAGAAAGCGGTGCGAGCCTTCCACCGCCGCGTCGTTCCACTCCAGTGTGGCCTCGGGCGGTGCGGCGAACATGGTGAACAGGCGCGCGGTGTCGGCGCCGAAGCGGTTGATCAGGTCTTGCGGATCGACGCCGTTGTTCTTGCTCTTGCTCATGGTGCCCACGCCGCCATAGTCCACGGCAGAGCCGTCGGCATTGCGCTTGGCGGAGACGATCTTGCCGTGCGCGTCGAGCACGTTCTCGACTTCGTGCGGCCAGAAATACTCGATGCCGCCCTGCGGTGTTTTGCGCGAGTAAATGTGGTTGAGCACCATGCCCTGGGTGAGCAGGCGGGTGAAGGGCTCGTCGGCCCGGGTCAGCCCCAGGTCGCGCATCACCTTGGTCCAGAAGCGCGCGTACAGCAGGTGCAGGATGGCGTGCTCGATGCCGCCGATGTATTGGTCCATCGGCATCCAGTAGTCGGTGCGGGCATCGACCATGGCGCCGTGGTTGTCGGCGCAGGTGTAGCGCATGAAGTACCAGCTCGAATCGACGAAGGTATCCATGGTGTCGGTTTCGCGCTTTGCCGCCTGACCGCATGTCGGGCAGGCCACGTCAACGAACGCGGCGCACTTGTGCAGCGGGTTGCCGCTGCCGTCGGGAATCAGGTCTTCGGGCAGGACGACCGGCAGGTCTTTTTCCGGCACCGGCACCGCGCCGCAATCCGGGCAGTGGATGATGGGAATCGGCGTGCCCCAGTAGCGCTGGCGGCTCACGCCCCAGTCGCGCAGGCGCCAGGTGGTGCGCTTTTCGCCCAGGCCTTTGGCGGAAAGCTGCTCGGCGATCTGGTCGACGGCTGCGGCGTAGGGCAGACCGTCAAGCGCGCCGGAGTTCATGCATACGGCGCGCTGTTTGTCGCCATACCAGTCGGCCCAGGCGTCGAGGCTGAAGGTTTCGCCCTCCACCGTGACCACTTGCTGGATGGGCAGCGCGTATTTTTTCGCAAACGCGAAATCACGTTCATCGTGCGCGGGCACGCCCATTACCGCGCCATCGCCGTAGCTCATCAGCACATAGTTGCCCACCCACACCGGCACTTGCGCGCCGGTGAGCGGGTGGGTGACGGACAGCCCAGTGGGCATGCCCTCTTTCTCCTTGGTTGCGAGCTCGGCTTCGGTGGTGCCGCCGGCCTTGCACGCGGCGATGAACGCGGCCAGCGCGGGGTTGTTGCGGGCGGCGTGTTCGGCCAGCGGGTGTTCGGGGGCCACGGCGCAGAAGGTCACGCCCATGATGGTGTCGGCGCGGGTGGTGAATACATACAGGCGGCCGTCCTGGATCAGCGCACCGGAACCGTCACGAATCTCGTGCGGGAAGGCGAAGCGCACGCCGCTGCTCTTGCCAATCCAGTTCTCCTGCATCAGCCGCACGCGCTCGGGCCAGCCGGCGAGATAGTTCTTGTCGGCGGGGTCGGCCACGGCGGCCAGCAGTTCTTCGGCGTAGTCGGTGATCTTGAGGTAGTAGCCGGGAATCTCGCGCTTCTCCACCACCGCGCCGGAGCGCCAGCCGCGGCCGTCGATCACCTGCTCGTTGGCCAGCACGGTCTGGTCCACCGGGTCCCAGTTGACCACTTGGGTGCGACGCTCGGCGATGCCTTTTTCCAGCATCTTGAGGAACAGCCACTGGTTCCACTTGTAGTAATCGGGCGAGCAGGTCGCCACCTCGCGGCTCCAGTCGATGGCCAGGCCCATCGCCTGCATCTGCCGCTTCATATAGGCGATGTTGTCGTAAGTCCACTTCGCCGGAGGCACCTTGTTTTTCATGGCCGCGTTTTCGGCCGGCAAGCCGAAGGCGTCCCATCCCATCGGCATCAGCACGTTGTGGCCAGTCATGCGCAAGTGGCGCGCGAGCATGTCGTTGATGGTGTAGTTGCGCACATGGCCCATGTGCAATTTGCCCGAGGGGTAGGGCAGCATGGAGCAGGCGTAAAACTTCGCGCCGGGTTTGTCTTCGCGCACGCGGTAGGCGTCGGTGGCTTGCCAGTGGGCTTGGGCGGCGGCTTCCACCGCGCTGGCGTCGTACTTCTCGTTCATGTGGGGCTTGCAGGTTGAGGCCGCGCGGGCGCCAGACATGCGGGCTGCGGCATAGGGATGCATGTTAGTGGGCCACACGCCACTTGCGCGCAGGGCAAAGCCGGTCTCCAATCAAGGCATTGCACTCACCATCCATCACCATGCCCCAGATGTCCGCCAATTCTCCGCTGCCTCGCATTGTCATCGTTGGAGGCGGTGCCGGCGGGTTGGAGCTGGCCACCCGCCTGGGCGACACACTGGGGCGGCGCGGCCGGGCCGACATCACCTTGATCGAGCGCGGCCGCAGCCATTTGTGGAAACCGCTGCTGCACCAGGCGGCGGCCGGCAGCCTGGGCATCGACGACAACGAACTGAACTACCTCGCCCAGTCCACCTGGCACCATTTCAAGTATCGGCTCGGCGCCATGGACGGGCTCGACCGCGCGCGGCGCGAAGTGCTGGTTGCGCCCACGCTCGATGAAGCCGGACGCGAGATCGTGCCTCGCCGCCGCATCGGCTACGACATTCTGGTGATCGCCGTGGGCAGTCAGAACAACGACTTCGGCACGCCGGGCGCGGCCGAGCACGCCATTGCCCTCGACACGCCCGAAGACGCCCGGCGCTTTCACCGCCGCCTGGTGAATGCCTGCATCGCCGCCAACACCCAGAGCGGTCCGCTGCGGCCGGAGCAGCTCAAGGTCGTGGCCATCGGCGCCGGGGCGACCGGGGTGGAGCTGGTGGCCGAGCTGCACAACGCCACGCGGGTGCTGGCCGCCTACGGTCTCGACCGCATCGACCCCGAGCGCGACGTGCGCCTGAGCCTGGTTGAGGCCGCGCCCCGCATCCTGCCCGCCCTGCCCGAGCGGCTGTCGGCCGCGGCGGCGGGCGAGCTGACCAAGCTCGGCGTGCAAATGCACACCGGCAAGCGCGTGACCGAAGTCACCGCAACCGGCGTGCGCACCGCCGACGGCGACGAACTTCCCGCCGAACTGGTCGTGTGGGCGGCGGGCGTCAAAGCCCCGGATTTCCTGCGCGACATCGATGGGCTGGAAACCAACCGCATCAACCAGCTCGCGGTGCGCCCCACGCTGCAGACCAGCCGCGACGACGCCATCTACGTGCTCGGCGACTGCGCCGCCTGCGCCTGGGAAGGCCATGCCGGCAACGTGCCGCCGCGCGCCCAGGCCGCGCACCAGCAGGCCAGCCTCATCGCCCGGCAGATCACCCGGCAACTGCAGGGCCAGCCACTGCGCACCTTCCGCTACCGCGACTTCGGCTCGCTGGTCTCGCTGGGTGAGCACAGCACCGTGGGCAATCTCATGGGTGGCCTGTCCAAGGGCAGCATGTTCATCGAAGGCCACTTCGCCCGCTTCATCTACTGGCTGCTCTACCGCATGCATCTGCACGCCCTGCACGGCTTCTGGAAAACCGCCTTCCTCACCCTGGCGCGCATGATCTCGCGCACCACCGAGCCGCGCATCAAGCTGCATTGAGTGCGCACTGCGGGCGCAGTGGTGGACAATGCGCGTCCAGACCACCGGGGGTAGCCCATGAGCATGAAAAAGACAGACCTTGAAAAGCATCTCGCCAAAAAACTCGACGGCAAGCTGAAGTCGGGCAACACGCCGCAGCGTTTCGGCCAAGGTGCCAAGGCCATTGCCGCGAAAGCCGAGGCCAAACCCAAAGACACGCTGCCCAAGCTGGTGCAACTGACCTGCAAACTCCCCGCCGACCTGGCGCAACGCCTGCGAGACCGCGCCGTGACGGTTGACGGCGGCATGAACGCCATCCTGGCGCAAGCCGCAACGCAATGGCTGGAATCCGCCGCTGCGTCCGCGCAGAAAAATTAGGGCAATCGGAGTGAGATGGGCCGCTGCTTTGTTGAGTCAGGACGATCGGATCAAGCAAGAGCTGGGGTTTCTGGCCTGAGGCCAGCGGGCGTCGGGACGGTATGAGGCGAGACCTGAACGCCATCATTCCCATCATTCAGGCCAGGCGCGGGCGCATGCAGCCGGACTGGCGCTCAGGCGCCGGGCGCCAAGCGCGCCAGACGGCGCAGCAGATCTGCGGCGATTGCGTCAAACCGTCGATGCTCGCCGTCTGCAAGCCATAGATCAAACGCGAGGCGGAACACCGCCATTCCGGTCTCTGCCGCCAGCCGCGCTTCAATCGCATCGATGCCCCGTTGCGCCAAGGCATCCGCGAGTGAGGCCGAGAGTTTGGCGAGCTTGATCAACTCGCGCTCGCGCAACTCGGCATTCATTGCAATGACGTCGCGACGGCGACGGGCAAACGCCTGAATATCACCAAAATAACTACCCGCCGCGCCCATCGCAGTGGCAACCGCCGTCATGGCAGACACTCCATCGGGCGTCTGCAGGAGGGCGTCGACCATGGTTTGTTCCAGGCGTTCGCTCCCCTGGAACAAGACTTCACGCTTGTCGGGAAAGTGCCGAAAGAAGGTGCGGGCCGTCAGTCCGGCCCTTTCCGCGATATCCGCCACCGTGGTCTGCTCATAGCTACGTTCGACAAACAACTCCAGCGCGGCTGTGCGCAGCCGGCCTACAGCATCCGGTTCCCAGCGTCCCATCAGGGTCTTCTCAAAGTGTTGACACAGTGTGACATCATAGGCCTATACTGATGTCACACTGTGTCAACACTTACTGAAAGGACTGTCATGAGAATTCTTGTCACTGGAGCATCAGGCTGGATCGGCTCCGCCAGCGTGTCCGAACTTCTGGCGTCCGGGCACGACGTGCTGGGCTTGGCCCGATCTGACGCAGCAGCAGCGACTATCGCCGGTCTCGGCGCTGAACCTGTCGCGGGCTCGCTGGAAGATTTGCAAGGACTGCGCCGCATCACGGCGCGGGTCGAAGGCGTTGTGCACCTGGGTTACGTCCACGACTTCTCGCGCATGGAGTTCGCCGCACAGACCGATCGCGCCGCGATCGAAGTTTTCGCCGAAGGGCTGGCCGGCACAGGCGGCCCCTTGCTCATCGCCTCAGGCACTCTCGGACTGGCCACCGGCCGATTGGGCACCGAACTGGACCGGCCTGACCCGGCCCTTCACCCCCGCCTGCGCAACGCCGCCTACACGCTTGATCTCGCCTCCCGCAATGTCCGCAGCATGGTCGTGCGCTTCGCCCCGACCGTGCATGGTGGCGGGGGCGACCATGGGTTCATGGCAGTGCTGTCGCGCATCGCTCGGGAGCGCGGTCTCTCGGCCTATGTGGGGGAAGGCCTGAACCGTTGGTCAGCCGTGCATCGACTGGATGCCGCCAAGCTGGTGCAGTTGGCGGTCGACAAGGCGCCAGCCGGCTCGGTATGGCACGCTGTCGCCGAAGAAGGCATTGCCACGCGCGATATCGCTCAGGCTCTCGGCCAGTACCACCATCTGCCGGTAGTCGGCATTCCAGCGGATCAGGCCAGGGCGCACTTCGACTGGATCGGCCTATTCTTCGGCATGGATGCTCCAGCCTCGAATGCGATGACCCGCGACAGGCTCGGCTGGGCACCCAGCCATCCCTCGCTGATGGAAGACATCTCCGCCGGGCACTATCCCGGGCATTGAGCGCGGGAAGGACAAGGGTCGAATCATCGTCAAATGATCTGAGAGCTTGTGAACATTTCAGCCATGCCCGCCTTGTACGCCAAAACACCCCCGCTCTTCGTTGCAAATGCGCGCCATAGCCCGGGCTATGGCTGTGCTTTGCGCCTCGATCGGGTGGGTTTTG
>JAFGXB010000287.1 GCA_016936875.1 Burkholderiaceae bacterium
GAGCGCGGCTATGACGCCACACGCGCCATGGCCTGCGCGGTGAATCAACACTTCGTGCCCCGCGCCAACTGGGCACAATGCACGCTGCAACCGGGCGACCAGATCGAAGTGGTCAGCCCCGTGGTGGGAGGATGAGATGCATCTGACGGATGAGATCCCGCACGCGGCGGACTCGCAGCAACACGCCGCGTCGGCCATCAGCGGCGGCTCCGCGCTGCTCGCCCAACCCGACCCGCTGCAGGTCGGCGGCGTCAGCCTGCACAGCCGCCTGTTTCTGGGCACCGCGCGCTATCCCGCGCCCAGTGTGCTGGCCGACGCGGTGCAGGCGGCGCAGGTGGAGGTGCTCACCGTGTCATTGCGCCGTCTGGCGCCGGAAACCCAGTCCGGGCAGGCCTGGTGGCAGCGCATCCGCGCGCTTGGGCGCCATCTGCTGCCCAACACAGCCGGCTGTCATTCAGCGGCCGAGGCCATCACCATCGCCCAGATGGCGCGCGAGATTTTCGGTACCCACTGGATCAAGCTCGAAGTCATTGGCGACGACTACACCCTGCAACCCGATCCGTGGGAAACCGTCTCCGCGGCGCAAACTCTGGTGCGCGAAGGCTTCGCCGTGTTCGCCTACACCACCGACGATCTGGTTGCCGCGCTCAAGCTGCGCGACGCCGGGGTGGCCGCCATCATGCCCTGGGCCGCGCCCATTGGCACCGGCGCGGGCCCGCGCAACCTGCCCGCGCTGCGCACCTTGCGCGAGCGTCTGCCCGGCAGCGTGCTGGTGGTCGATGCCGGCATTGGCGCACCGCACCACGCGGCGCAGGTCATGGAGCTGGGCTATGACGCCGTGCTGGTGAACACGGCGGTGGCCGAAGCTGGCGACCCGGTCGCCATGGCACGCGCCTTTGGCCTCGGTGTCGAGGCCGGCCGTCTGGCGCACCGCGCTCTGCCCATGCGCCAGCGCGACACGGCGCAAGCCTCCACCCCGATGGTGGGTGTTCCCTTTTGGCATCAAACCAGAGACTGAACGCATGAAAAAAGGACGCATCGAGGCCTTCAGCGACGGCGTGTTCGCCATCATCATCACCATCATGGTGCTCGAACTGAAGGTACCGCATGGCGAACACCTCGACGCCTTGCTGCCCCTGCTGCCGGTGTTTCTCAGCTATGTGCTCAGCTTCGTCTACGTGGGCATTTACTGGAACAACCATCACCATTTGTTCCAGGCCAGTGACAAGGTGACGGGGGCTGTGCTCTGGGCCAATCTGCATCTGCTGTTCTGGCTCTCCCTGTTCCCGTTTGTCACCGGCTGGCTGGGAGAAAACCACTTCGCCGCGTTGCCCGCCGCGGTTTATGGCGTGGTCTTGCTGATGGCCGCGCTGGCCTACTGGGTGCTGCAAATGACCCTGATTGCGGCAAACGGCACGGACTCCGTGCTCAAGCGCGCGCTGGGCCGCGACTGGAAGGGCATGATTTCGCCCGTGCTCTATATCGCAGGAATAGCCGCCAGTTTCTGGCAGGCGGGGCTGGCGCTTGCCTTTTATGTGGGCGTGGCGCTGCTCTGGCAGATTCCCGACCGGCGCATCGAAAAAACGCTGCGCTGAAGCGCGGACGCAGCCATGGCGTAACGGGCTAGGGTCTGTTCACGCTATGTCTGCACCCGCGCCGTAGGTCTGGGCGGAGGCAATGCGAGGCGCAGGACGCGCCGTGGTGTGTGGCACCACAAGCGGACTGCAACGTGGCAGTGCGCCGCCCAGACCCCCGGCCCGAAGGGTTGCCCCCAGACGGGGCGCCTGCGGCGTTGTCGGGCCCAGGCAAGGCGGTCAGCCTTGCCTGGGCCCTCCGCTTTGCATCCATCCCCGTCTGGGGGCAACGCGGGTGCACACATAGCGTGAACAGGCCCTAATCTGAACCAGGGTCTGCGCCGCGGCTGTAAAACACCACGCTGTCTTTGAACGACTGGCGCTGCAACCCCTGCGCGAGTCCGCTTGCCAGCCAGCTTTGCAGCCGCTTGCGCGACACCCAGACGGCAAACGGCTTGCCCTCGGCACGGGTTTGCAGCACGGCGTTTTTGTGCACGCAGGTGGTCTGCCGCGGGTCGTTCTGGCAGCCGAACCACAGGTCTTGGCTCGTGCTGTCGATGATGAACAGCCGCCCGCTGCCATAAAACGGCAAGGAGGCGTCGTGATCCTCGAAGGTTTGCCAGGAGAACCACACGGTGTGTGCCGGAAGAATGCGCTGCATGACGGCGGCGACCTGTTTTTGCGAGATGTCGGCGGTCTTGGCCACAGCGAGCTGCGCGGCAAAATTCACCATGATGACCGCACTCAGGCCGAAGACGGCCAGTCCAGCGTGCAGCCGCTGCGTGCGCAGCAAACCGGCGCTGAGGAATGCGGTCAGCGCAATGCCGCCAACCAGCGCCGGTAACCAGTCGAACTGCGCACGCGGCAGACCTGAGCGCAGCAGCACGGCATGGAGTTGCGGGGTCCATGTCATGGCCCAAAGTGCGAGCGTGGCCAGGCCGAATAACGCGGCACCCAGGGCGAGCTGGCGCTGCAGGGCCACGGCTTGTTCGCCCGCCTGCATCGCGCTCTGCAGCCGCACACCCAGCCACCATGCGACGAGTGGCACTACCGGCAGGAGGTAATACGCCCCTTTGTCGCCCGCGGAGGAAAAGAACACCG
Source organism: Burkholderiaceae bacterium (assembly GCA_016936875.1). Taxonomy (GTDB): domain Bacteria; phylum Pseudomonadota; class Gammaproteobacteria; order Burkholderiales; family Burkholderiaceae_C; genus Thiomonas. The sequence goes on from JAFGXB010000287.1 coordinate 2,676, forward strand.
TGAGAATGATGGCGGTGTTGCGTGCCCAGCGTGCGGACTGCGTGGCCGCATCCGCCCCCCGCAAACGGGGCGCGAACCAGGCGATCACGACGAGCAGCGGTGTCCACTGAAAAAAGCCGATCAGCAGCTTGGGGCCGTAATACCACCAGGGGCCATGATGAAAATCATCCGGGATGCGGGTGCCCAGAAACCGGCCTATGGTTTCGTTGACAAAGAAAAACCAGCCGAATCCCGGCAAGATGTTCAGCGCGGCGAGATGCCAGGGCGCGGCAATCAGCACAAACAGCGCGATGGCCCACGGATCGAGATAGAACTTGAGCAGCGCGCGCCGCGTCCATGCGCCGGGGACGATCAGCAGTTGCACCAGGGCAACCAGCCCGAGCAGCAGCAGCGCTTCCGGCCCTTTGGTCAGCGTGGCGAGCGCCACTGCCGCAGCGGCGTCGCGCAGCCAGACGCGCTGCTGCCGTTCCACCGCGAGCACAAGCAGTGCCAATGCGGACAGCCAGAACAACACCATGAGCGGATCGAACAGGATGTTGCGGGCGATCAGCACATAGCCCAGCGCTGTGCCGGTGACCAGCGCAGCGAACCGGCCCGCCAGCGGCGCAGACACCGCACGGCCAAAGGCGATGCATCCAAGCACCGTCAGCCAGGCTGCCAGGGCGTCTGGCAGCCGCGCCTGCCAGGCCCCGGCACCGAACACCTTGAAGCTGAGGGCCATCAACCAGTACAGCAGCGGCGGTTTTTCAATATAGGGCACGCCGTTGAGGTGCGGGATGATCCACGATCCACCATGTGCCATGGCCAGGGCGATGTCGGCATAGAGCGCCTCGTTGGTGTCGCGGATGGGCGCCGCGTTCAGCCCCCAGAACAGACAAACCGCCGCAACCAGCAGCACAACCCCATCGAACAGAAGTGCGGCACCCCAGCGTGAATCAGCACGCAGCGCGAGGCGCGCAAGTCCGGACGCGGCCTGAGTCGGCGTGGCAGAGGAGGGTGGGGAAAGACGGCGTTCCATGCAATGCGTGTTGAGGGCAAAAGAGCGATGAAGCCTGCGCTGTATGCACAAGGCAGCGGCAAACACAACCGTATTTTCGGTGCAAGGTGCGCACGACAAAATGAAAGGCAGATGACGATTTCGTCATCTGCCCGATGTGGGTCTGCGGTGGAGGGGCCCGCAGTGGGAACAACGCGGGGTCAACGGTCGCCGTGGTCGTCCTCCTCATGTTGGCGATTCCCGTGCTCGCGATAGCGCCGCTCATCGCGGTATTGCGGCCCTGGGACGTAGTAGGGCTGTGCAACGTAATAGCTGGGGGCGGGGACGTATTGCACCGGAGGCGCAACGTAAACCGGCTGGGGTGCAACCGGATAGGCGTTGCCGACGTTGGCGATCAGTCCGGGAATGCCAATCGCCAGGGACCAAAAGGAGTTGTCATCCGCGTGGGCAAGCGGAAGTGCGGCCGTGCTGCTCAGGGCAAGAACGGCGAGGGATTTCGCAAGGAAGTGGCGCATGGTGGATTTGATGGTTGCAGTGTGGAGGGTGATTCGAATGTGCCGGACAGGAAACGGTCGACATGATGAATCGGCTTGTCTGGTGGAACTCGCAGTAGTTGACTGGGTGAGCCGCGGTCACGGCAACGGGCGCAGGGTAGTGGGCTCTCCCCAGAAAAACCCTTGCCCCCAGTGCACGCCGATGTTGCGTAGCCACTGCAGGGCCCTCTGGTCTTCAACACCTTCTGCAATGGTGATGAGGTTCAAATCTTGCGCCAGATGTTGCAGATGACGCAGGATGCTCTCGGCCTTGGATGTGGCCATGCTTGACAGCACCAGGGTTCGGTCCAGTTTGAGATAGCGGATGGGCAGGGCTGCAAGATAGGGGAACGCGCTTTGATTGCTGCCGAAGTCATCCAGCGCCAGTTCGAATCCAAGATCCAGCAGGGGCTGCAAGCTCTCAAGAAGTCGCGCCGGATCAGTGTGGAGGTTGCGCTCGGTGATTTCCAGCACCCAGGGCGTCTGGCGCGTTTCGGCACCCGCCCACACCTGCAGCCAGTGCTGATGCAGGTGGACGAGTCTGTCTACACAGGAGGGCTCTGCCAGAAATGCGCTGGAACAGTTCAGGAATAATTTGCCATGTGTGGCCGCGAACGGCCCGGGCTGAGATGCGGCAGTCATGGCTTGCGCGGTGATGATGGCATCGATGCGCGGCTCGATTCCCAGACTGGCGGCCGTACCGATGAAGGCCTCCGCCGCCACAACCCGGCCCTGCGGGGTCAGCAGGCGCGCCAGGGCCTCCCGTCCCATCGTCTGCAGATCGCTCAGGCGGAGAATGGGCTGGTAGGCCACGCGCAGTCGTTGCTCCTGCAAGGCCAGCCGCAGTTGGGCGCGCGGAAAGGCGTCGCCACTGCGCTCGCTCTGGCACTCCCGCGCCCGGAAGGGCTGGATGCGGGAGTCGGCAGCGGACAAGGCTGCTGGCAGGATGAACTCTGGCGCGCCCATGCTCAATGGTCCTGATGGGCTTGGTTTTCCTGCAGGTGATCCAGCGGGTTTTCGTTCATCACGAACAGGCCGTTGGACGTTGGCTTCGCGGTACTGAAGATCATGTCCTTGGCGCCCATGACGTAGAACATCTGGCCGGTGAGCGTTGTCCCGCAGGTCCCGGGCTGTGTGTTACTGGACATACTGCCGCTCGGACAGGCACCCGTGGTTGGTGCCTGAAGCGTCTTGCTGATCGTCACCGTGGGTGCGCTGATGATGTAGGGCGTGGCGCTGCCTTGGCTGCTGCTCAAGTCCAAGCCGCTGAAGCTCACACTGGAGCCGGGCTTGAAATCATCATCGCCGTATTCATCTCCACTACCGTTGGACTGTGCCGGGCTGAGATTCAGTCCCGCAGCCTGCGGCGTCACGCAGGCGCCCAGCACCAGGCCGCCCACGGTGGCGCCCGTGCCCATGAGGCGCAGGCCAAAGCCTTTGCTGCAAGTCACGCCGTCGCTGTGTTCTGATTTTGTCGGGGCGATCTGCGCCCAACCTGGCTGGCTGTTCTGCGGCACCAGCACGGCGTCGAAGCGGGTGAGCATGCCGCCGGATTGTGTGCGGCCGCCCATGCGCAGGCCATAGCCGATGGCTGTGCCTGGGGCGTTTGTGGTCGATGAGGCGCTGCTTGCAGGTGCGCTGGGAGCAGGCGCGGAAGCCGAGCTGCCGATGACAAAGCCGCTGGGCAGCAGCCCGGCCTTGCCGGCCAGCACATAGGTGTTGCCCTGGCCGTCCTTCACCGTCAGAGTGATGAGATTGCCGACGATCACGCCGGTCACATTGCCACTGCCGTCAGATGAACTGACGTTGCCGTTGGCATCCACCTGGACCGCCATGTTCAGTATGCCCGGGGGCAGAGTGCCGGCGGGCTGCGGGACGGACGTGGCGGAAGCCGTTGAGGCAGGCGGTGCGGGCTGCATGGGCAGTGCACTCATACCCGACTGCGCCAGGACGCCCTGCAGGGTGTATGTGCCGACAGCTACGACGGGGGCTCCCTGTTCCAGCACGTCGCCCAGGTCGAGCTCGGGAGCCCAGCGTTCATCCGACGAGATGTATTGCATCAGCGCCTTGAGGTTGCTGTCGCAGCTCGAACCCAACGTGGTGGATGCCGAATTCAACGCGCTGGATGTGGGGCTGGCCAGACCCTGTCTGGCGATGTCGTGCGCCATCGCCTCGGTGTCGTCGTAGTGCGCAGGGCGGGCGCAGTAGCCGTCGGCAACTGCCTTGATGGCGGCAGACAGCGCGAGGATGTCGTCGTGATGCTGCGACAGCAGGGCGGCGTACAGGGTGGGTGTGAGGCTGGCATAGCTGCCGCCCGCGGCAACATAGACCGCAAGCGCCGCCGTGGTCACCTGACTGATGATCAGATTCGGCAGATTGGCTGACGTGAGCGATCCGGCTGCCAGCACGGCGCTGCTCGTGCCCAGATAGGCCGTGAGGACCACCTGGCCATCAGGCGAGGTGGCATTGGCAAACAACGGCACCGCCGTATTGGGCAATGCCGCTTGAACGGTGTAGTTGCCGCTGGCATCTGCCGTGGCGGTGCCCACGACCACTGAACCGGGCTGGCCCATGGGGGCGCCCGAGGTGAATGTCACTGCGGCGTTGGCGATGGGAGCGTCAATCACGGCTCCTTTGAGTGTGGTGTTGGTTGCTGCGGCCGGGTTGATCTGGGCGGTGCCGCCACCCCCTCCTCCGCAGGCGCTGAGGCTGAGTGCCAGAGCTGCCGCAATGGGCAAGAGTTTATGTGTGGGGCGTGAGCGCGGTTGCGTTGTCTGCATGAGGGTCTCCCAATGGGGTGAATGGCTTGATCGCACCTGGATGCGTGCTGGAATAATAGATGGGAAAAAATAACATGCAATAAAAAATTTGCATTAAACTTCGGTCGACGCATCGCACTTCACCTCCAGTCATCATGGGACGCCCCCCGCGCAGCCTGCCTTCCACCCGCCCACCTGAGCACCCTTTGCCCCCGGCGGAAGATGTGCTGCGTGCGCTGGCGCAGGTCATGGCGCCGCTGGCGCGCCTGCTGCTGGCCAGCGGGCTGGACTACACACGCCTTGCTGCAGAGCTCAAACCTCTGTTCATCGAACAGGCAAGGCTGGAATTGCTGCGTTCGGGGCAAAAAGACACGGATTCAGCCATCAGTCTGCTCAGCGGGGTGCACCGCAAGGACGTGCGCGAATGGCGCCTGAATGGCCTGAGCGGACGCATCGCCCAGGAGATGTCGATCAGTTCGCAGGTGTTCGCCCGCTGGGTGCAAGACCCGCTGTACCGCGACCGGCGCAAACGCCCCAAGCCCTTGCCGCGGCTGGGGCCGGCGCCGTCGTTTGAGTCCCTGGCGCGCAGTGTGACGCAGGACATCCATCCGTTTACCGCATTGACCGATCTGCTGCGCCTCGGGCTGGTGACGGTGAAGACCGTCAAGGGGCAGGAATTGATCGTGCCGCACCAGGACGGTTTTGTGCCGCCGCCGGGGTCGTGTGACTTGCTTGATCTGTTCGGCGCCAATCTGTCGGATCATGCCGCTGCGGCTGTCGGCAATCTGCTGGGGCAGTCCCCCCAACTTGAGCAGAGCGTGTTTGCCGAGGGGGTGACGCCCGAGTCATCCAGAGTGCTGGGCGAACTGGCGCGCAAGCTTTGGGCGCAGGCGCGCAGCGAGATGGTTGCCGAGGCCACACGGCGCTACGCGAACGATCAGGGCCGCGCCGATGCCACTTGCCGCCTGCGTTTTGGCGCCTATTACTGGGCGGAGGATGCCTCGCAGCAAACACCGCCGCCCAACCACACGGCAACGGGAGACGACCGTGATGATGCATAAAAAACACTTCTGCATACTGTGCGCTGCCGCGCTGGTTCTGCTGACCGCCTTGCTGGCGTCCTGTGGGGGCGGAAGCACGGTCGCCACCACGGGCGGCGTCGGCACGGGAGGTACGGGCATTTCCACCGGCACCGTGACTGGCTTTGGCAGTGTGGTGCTGGACGGCACCGCCTACAACAGCGCCAGTCCGGTTTACTACGCAGGTACCGACCAGGACGAAGAAGTGCAGACCGCCTCTACCGCGGTGAATCTGGGCGATCAACTGGAGATTCGTCTCGACGCGCAGGGGCACCCCAGCAAGGTGGTGATTGATCCGGAACTGATGGGGCCTGTTGCCAGCCTCGGCGTAGACAGCTTTACCGTCAACGGCGTCGTGGTGCAGGTGAACAGCAATCCGGCTGCCGGTCCGGTCACTTACTACACCGGGCTGAACGATTTTTCCAGTCTGCAAAATGGCATGCAGGTGGAAGTGCATGGGGCCTATGGCCAGAGCGTAGATGGGCAGGGCTATATCCAGGCCACACGCATCGAGCAGTTGCCTGCCAGCAATCCGGTGACACGGTTGACAGGCCAGGTCAGCAGCCTCAATGCGGCGAACGGCACATTCCAGATCGGCACAGTCTTGGTGCAGATGGGGGCATCCACCTTGGTCACCCCGTCCGGCATGGCGTTGGCCAGCGGGCAACTGGTGAATGTCTGGAGCAACACATCGCCTGCGGCAAATGGTGCCATCGTTGCGGGTGCCGTGAATGTGCGCACCTTGCGCGGTGTGTCGGGCCCGGTGCAAGTAGGCGGCCTGGTGAGCCAATTGACCGGCAACCGGTTCCAGGTATCGGGCATCCCGGTCGATGCCAGCGCGGCGAGTCTGGCGGCCATAGTGCAGGGGCTGAAGAACGGCGAGTATGTGGTTGTGCAGGGACAGAGCGATGCGTCCTCCGGGGTGTTGACCGCAGCGTCCTTGCGCACTGCTGCAAGCAATCCCGCGCAGGTGGAGTTGCGCGGCACCATTACCGGCTATGTCAGCGCCAGCAATTTCCTGGTGCGCGGCGTGCCGGTGGATGCCTCGGCAGCGAACGTGGTGTTTACGGGGGGCTCTGCGGCCTCACTGCGCAATGGCGTGTTCGTGGATGTGGTGGGCAATGTTGCGGGTAGCGGCGGCAATCTGGTGACGGCCAACAGCGTGAACGTGCTGAGCCAGGCGCCTGATGGCGGCACGGTGGACTACCAAGGCACGATCAGTGCCGTGAATCTGGCGAGCGGCGTTTTCAATCTGACCGCGCAGGACGACGGCTCGACCCAGACACTCCAAGTCACGCTCGCCCCCAATGCGGTGTTCAGCAATGGCACGGTCGCGCAACTGATCAACGGTGCCAATGTGGAGATCGAGGCCACCATGAACGCGGGCGGGCTGCTGGCCTACAGCGTGTCTTTCCAGGGTGTGACCGGATCTTCCGGCTCCAGCGACGGGTTTTCCTCATCCGTGCTGGAGACCAAGGGCACGCTCTACAACCTCACGGCCAGCAGCTTCGCGGTCAATTCCCTGACCATCCAGATCAATGGGGCCACGCCCAAGAACGGCACGCTGGTCAACGGGAGGAAGGTGGAGGTGAGTTTCATCCAGTCCGGTGGCCAGAATCTGGCGCAGGAGATCAGCCTCGATCCCTGATCTCGGCGCATGAAAAAAAAGCCCGGTAGAACCGGGCCAAGGGGTGTAAGCCCTGATTGCCAGTGCGGATGTGCCCGACCTGTTTGCTTAATCCGCGTTGGGGCCTTCGACGCTGTTTTCCAGCACGGCGCCGGTCTGGGCGTCCACGCCCACTTCATGTTCGGCCTGGCCCACTTTCAAGTCGAAGGAGTAGCGCAGGCCGCTGCCGCCTTTTTCCTTTTCGAGTTCCTGGTCGGTGATGGTGGCACCGGGGATGGTTTTGAGGGCGATGGCGCGGGCTTCGTCCAGCGTCACCTTGGCCTCCTTGGTGTACTGCGAACCGTCCATGGCATAGGCGGAACCGGCAGCGCCGACCAGACCAAGAGCCAGTACGCTGGCGAACAGAAAAGCGGTTTTGTTGCGTTGTTGCATGATCAAACTCCTTGTGAACTCTTGCGAGCGAAACGCCGCCTGGGCGGCGATCGCAAACGATTTGCGATGGAAGGAGTGTCGCGAACAGGAATGAGCGCACGCTTAGCAAAGCGTCACCGTTTGCTGACATTTGCACACAACAACACCCGCCGCATCGACCTACATTCGCGCGACGTTGATCGACCGAGTGGCATGCGATGAAATCTCCAAACGAACACCAGACAGACCAGACGGCTTCCACCTCGGCGCAAACCCCGCCGGACCCGTCGCGGCGCAAGGCGCTGCTGGCTCTGGGGGCGCTGGGTTTTGCGGCTGCCGGCCATGCGCGCGGCGCAGGCATGGGCAGCATGACGGGCATGTCGGGTATGGGCGGAATGGCTGGCATGGGGATGGCGCCATCGCAGTCAGCGACTGCAGCGCCAGACGCCGGGGTCTTCCGCCGCGCCTTGCAGATTCCGCCTGAGCTTCATGGCAGAGCGCAGAACGGCGTGCTGCATTACGCACTGCGCATGGCGGCGGGGCGCAGCATGTTGGTTGACGGCCTGCACACGGCGACCTGGGGCTATAACGGCGCGGTGCTTGGCCCGACGCTGCGCGTGCCGCGCGGCAAGGCGGTGCACATTGCGCTGAACAATGCGCTGGATCAGTCGACCACCACCCATTGGCACGGTGCGCATGTGCCTGGCGACATGGACGGCGGGCCGCAAAGTCTCATCGCGCCTGGCGGGCAGCGCGATGAGCACTTCACCTTGCAGCAGCCAGCGGGCTCGCTCTGGTATCACCCCCATCCAGACACCCGCACTGGCCCGCATGTCTATGCCGGTCTGGGCGGCATGTTGCTGGTGGACGATCCTGCCGACCAGCACCTTGGCCTGCCGCAACAGTATGGCGTGGACGATGTGCCGCTCATTCTGCAAGACCGTCGCCTCGCCCCCGATGGACGGCTGCTCTACATGACCAACATGATGGATCGCATGGGCATGAAAGGCGATCGTTTTCTGGTCAATGGCCGCGAGCAGCCGTTCTGGAATGCACCGGCGCAGTGGGTGCGCCTGCGCCTGCTCAATGCCGCCAATGCACGGCTGTTCAACCTCGCTTTCAACGATGGACGGACGTTCCACGTCATCGCCACGGATGCCGGCTTGCTGGCGCGGCCCGTGCCGGTGCGCAGCCTGTTGCTCGCGCCGAGTGAACGTGCGGAAATTCTGGTGGATCTGCGCCGTGACCAGGGCCGACGGCTGGTGCTGCGCAGCGATTCCGGCGTTGTGGTGCCCGATCTCAGCAGCATGCCGATGGACGCCGATGCCTTCGATCATCACGGCTTTGATCTGCTGGAACTGCGCGTCGGCCCGCCTGTCGGCACGTCGGCCCGGCGTCCTGAGCGCATGGTGGAACTGCCCACGCTGCACGCTGACGCACCGGTGCGGCGCTTCACCCTGCAGGGCATGTCGGGCAACATGATGGACGGCATGACCAGTGTGCCTGCCAACAGCGGCCCTGGCGGCATGAGCCTGGGGGAGGGCGGCGCAAGGCTGTTTTCGATCAACCATCACCACATGAACATGGCCCGCATCGACCAGCGTGTGCGGCTCGGGTCAACCGAAATATGGGAAGTGGTTAACCAAGGCCATATGGCTCACCCCTTCCACTATCACAGCACCTCGTTTCAGATTCTGAGCCAAAACGGCCAGTCGCCACCGGCGCACGAGGTTGGCTGGAAAGACACCGTGCTGGTGCGCCGCGGAGACACCGTGCGGCTCATCGCCCACTTCAATCAAGCAGCGGGCGACGCCCATCCCTTCATGTTTCATTGCCACATTCTGGAGCACGAAGACAACGGGATGATGGGGCAGTTCACGGTGATCTGAAAGTGCCCCCAGACCTGCCGCTGCGCGTCAGGCCCCCCGAGGGGGTGAGAAACACTTGGGGCGGCCCGGCGTGTTTCTCATGCGCCCCCAGACCTGCCGCTGCGCGTCAAGCCCCCAGGGGGTGAGAAACACTTGGGGCGGCCCGGCGTGTTTCTCATGCGCGCCCCCAGACCTGCCGCTGCGCGTCAGGCCCCCAGGGGGTGAGAAACACTTGGGGCGGCCCGGCGTGTTGCTCATGCGGGTGTGAACACATCCTCTCAATTTCTTACCCCCCAAAATAGCCCGGCAGAATTTTTTCGTGCGTTGTCGCCGGGTTGTCGGCCAGCAGTTTTTTGTCGGTGGTGACGATGATGAGCCCGGCCATCGGGTCGCCGAAGCCGTGCACGGTGGGGCGCTTTTTGGGCACGGTGCGCCCGCCCGGTTCCTGCATCAATTCGGCGTGTACCGAGCAGTAATAGAACTGCAGGCCGGGGTGCTTGAACGCGATGGTGTAGGTGCTTACCGGGTGGCCCGGGCCGGGTGTGCCTTGCACTGCGCCGTCAAAGCGGGTGCTTGTTTTTCCTGTGCTCGGGTTGTAGCCGATGATGGTGTGCGCCCCGGTGTCCTGGTCGACGAACACCACGCTCTGGCCGGGGCGGACCACCACCACGTTTTCCAGGAACATATTGGCGCCGTTCATGTGGACATACAGCGGCGCGGGCTTGGCCGGGGCGGCCTGGCTGCCCGGTGCAGCGAGGCCGAGGGCCAGTGCAGCGGCGGTGCTGCCCAGAATGCTGCGAATGCGGCGGCGAGGTTGAAGTGGGTGCATGGCGTTCTCCTTGGTGATGGTGGGATGAGGCAACCGGGCGCGTCCATCGCCGCGCGTCGGCTTTGAGAGAGTGCAAACAGCATTCATGCCCATGCCGCCAGCCCTCGCCGCGCCATGCCGAAGCGCAGTGCCAGGGGCGGCAGCACGAACAGGTTGTAGAGCAGGCTGGTGGCCAGTCCGCCGAGCAGGGCCACGGCCATGGGGCCTTCAATTTCGCGGCCCGGCGCGTGCAGGCCCAGCGCCAGCGGCAGTACGCCCAGGGCGGTGACCAGGCTGGTCATGACGATGGCGGCGAGGCGGTCTGCCACGGCGCGCTGCACCGTTTGGGCGTTCCACGCCAGGCCGTGTTCGCGCTGCAATTGCGCGGCGTGGGCGAAGATGAGAATGGCGTTGCGCAGGCTGATGCCCATCAGCGCCAGCAGGGCGATGACGGCACCTAGCGACAGCACGCCACCCACCAGCCAGGCGGCGAGCACCCCGCCAGCCCAGGCGGTGGGCACCGACAGCAGCACCAGCAGCACTTGTCGCGTGGTGGTGGAGGCGGCCTGGCGCGGGGTCAGGGTGCGGGCATCGGCGGTGTCGTCGGCAGGGTCCAAGCCATCGGCAGGGCGCACATCCACTGCGGCATCCACGCTGTCGGCGTTTGTCGCCGCGTTTGCCGCTGCGTTGGGCGCGGGCAGCGTGGCGCTGGCTTTGCGCCCCAGCGCCATGCTCAGCAGCAGCACCAGCCCGGCGACCACGCCGAGCACGTCCGCCCCCAGCCGTTGCAGCGTGGCGCTGCGCTGCGCCGCCTCGCCCTCGTACTGCAGGGTGACGCCGGGCGGAATGCGCACCTGCGCGGCGATGGCGGCGCGGGCGCGCTGCACGAAGCCGGTGAGATTGGCCGAGGTGGTGGCCGCCAGCACCGTTTGCAGCCGCTGGCCGCCGAGGTGACGAATGTCCGACGGGCCGCTGGCTGCGGTGATGGTTGCCAGTTGCGCCAGCGGCACAAAGCCCTGCGCCGGAGTGCGGATGAGCAGCGCGCCCAAGGCCTGCGGGTTATCGCGGCTGCTTCGCCCCAGCACCACGCGCACGGGCACCGGCACCGCGCCGTGGAACACCGTGCCGGTGATGCTGCCGGCAAACGCGGTGTGCATCGCGGCCAGCACCGGCAGCGGCTGCACACCCCACTGGCGCAGCGCGTTCGCGTTCAGCGCGATGTCGAGTTGCGGCACGCCGGGCGGGGTTTGCAACTGCACGCCCGTGGCGGTGGGCAGGCGGCGCAGCACAGTGGCAACGCGCGCGGTAACCGCGTCAATCGTGTGCAGATGGTTGCCCAGCACGTTGACCACCAGCGGCGCTGCGGCCCCGCCGGCCACGGTGTTGTCCATGCGCTCGGTGAGAAAACTGTTGACGCGAAAACTGGCCCCGGCAAAGCCGCTGAGCACCCGTTCGATGGCGGCAAGCGCCTGCGCCGAATCCGCCCCCGGCTTGAGGTTCACATCAAGCGAACTGCTTTGCGTGCCCGAGGCGTCGGGCGAGAGCGTGGCGCGCCCGGTGTGCTGCGCCACCAGCCGCACCTCGGGCAGTTGTTCCAAAGCCCGCACCACGCGCGCGCCTTCGTCGAGCGAGGCCGTGATGGACGCGCCCGGCGCCAGCCGCATGTGCACGATGTATTGCCCTTCCTGCAGCGGCGGCAGAAAGCTGCCGCCCATGCCCCGCGCCAGCAGCGCCGCAGCGGCGACGAGCAGGAGGGTGATGAGGGCGGCGGGCAGCCAGTGCGGCAGCAGACGGCGTAGCAGGGCGGTGTAACCGCGCTGGGCCATACGCACCGGCGCGGGGGTGTGCGGACGGTGATTGCGCCCGGCCAGCAGCAGCGCGGCCAGCGCCGGGGTGATGGTCAGCGCCACGCCGAGCGAGGCCAGCACCGCCAGCGCATAAGCCTGCGCCAGCGGCGCAAACAGCCGCCCCGAAAGCCCCGGCAACAACAGCACCGGCACGATGACCAGCAGCACCGCCGCCGTGGCGTAGACCACTGCGCCGCGCACCTCCAGACAGGCGGCAAGCATGACGCGCAGCGGCGGCTGCGGCTGTGCGGCTGCGGCGTTGTCACGCAGCCGCCGCAGGATGTTTTCAACGTCGATCACCGCGTCGTCCACCACCACGCCGATGGCAATGGCCAGGCCGCCGAGGGTCATCACATTGAGCGTCACACCCATCCACACCAGCACCGTGACGGCGGCCAGCAAAGACAGCGGAATGGCGAGCGAGGAGATGAGCGCGGCGCGCCAGTCGAGCTGGGTGAGGGCAATGATCAGCACCACCAGCAGCGCGCCGAGCAAGAGCGAGTCGCGCACATTGCGCATGGCGATGCTGATGAAATCGGCCGGGCGAAACAGGTTGGCGTGCAGGGTGATGCCCTGCGCCGCAAGCCCGGCCCGGTGCCGCTGCAGCACCGCCTGCACCCCGCGCGTCACCTGCAGGGTGTTGGCGCCATACGACTCCTGAATTTTGAGGATGACCGCGGCCTGCCCGCTGATGCTGGCGCCGCCAATGGCCGGCAGCGCGGCGTAGCCCACCCGCGCCACGTCGCCCAGCGTGACGGTGCCGGCTGGCGTGGCGCGCAACACGGTGGCGGCCAAGGCCTGCGGCGTGCTGGCCGCGCCCGCGCTGACCAGCAGCACGCGCTGTTGCGGCGTCGGCATGAAGCCTGCGCCCAGCAGCCCGGTGGCGTGCTGCGTGGCGCTCAGCACCTGTTGCAGATCGAGGTGAAAACGCTGCAGCGCCTGCGGCCGCACCCGCACCTGCAGCGCGCGCACCTGCTGGCTGAACACCAGCACATTGGCCACGCCGGGCACGGCCATGAGCTGCGGACGAATGTCCCATTGCGCCGTGGCCTGCAGGTCCATCAGGCTCTTGCGCGGTGAGGTCAGCCCGGCCATCAACACCGTGCCGGTGCTGGAGGTCAGCGGAATGAGGCGCGGCGGCCCGGCGCCTGCGGGCAGATGCACGCTGGCGAGGTGCTGCGCCACGCGCCACCGGTCGTCCTGCAGCTTGGTTCCGGCCTCGAAATACAGTTTCAGAATGGAAATGCCCGGCAGGCTTTTCGACGCCACCTGCTTCACACCCAACAGGCCGCTGGAGGCGGCTTCCAGCGGATCGGTGACGAGCAGTTCCACCTGCTCGGGCGACAGGCCGGGCGCTTCGGTCTGCACCTTCACCATCTTGGCGGCGAACTCGGGGAAGACATCGGTGCGCGCATCGCGCACACTCCACGCGGCCAGTGCCGCCAGCAGCACGGCCAGGGTCAGCACCACGCCACGGCGGCGCATGCTGGCAGCGATCAGCGCCGCCTGCACGCCGCGCGCGGACTCGCTGCTTCGCTCCCAAGGTTCCTGGTCTCCAGCCGGAGCGGGCGGGTCGAAGTCCGGCCCCGGGGGCGTTTGAAAGCTGGCCATCAGTCGTCGTCCCCACCGCTTGCCACAGGGGTGTGCGGCTTGGGCGGCGGCGTCAGCACCAGACCGGCGCCGCGCGTCACCACGTCCAGTGCCGTCCAGCCCGGCTGCACATAGCCGCCCCGCAGCGGCCAGGCGGTGGACAACACACGCGGGGCGAACTGGCGCGCCTGCCGGGACGGCGACGCGGCGGGCGGCGTGGCGACGAAGGCCAGCGCCTGCCCATCGGCCCACACCACGCTGCCTGCAGGCAGCAGCACGCCGCTTTGCGCCCGGCCCGACTGCACCTGCGCCCGCAGTTGCAGACCCGGCATCAGCCCGCTGGCGGCGGGCGCGATGAGGGCGTAGCGCAAGCCCTGCACCTGTGCGGACGCCGCAGCCGCCGGGCCCACCACGCTGGCGGGCAGCCAGCCGTCGTGCAAGGTGCCAGCGCCACCTGGCAGATGCAGCCGCACCTGCGCCGCGGCGGGCAGCGTCGCGCCGGGCGGCAGCGTGAGATCGACGATCAACTCGCGCCCGTTGGCCACCGCGCCGCGCAAGGTCGCGTCGTGCTGCAGCCGCGCTGCCAGCGCGGGGCCGAGACTGGCGCTGAGTTCGGCCTGCGCCGCCTGCTGCGCGGCTTGCGCCACCTCCACCTGCGCCTGCGCCAGTTGCGCTGCGGCCTGCGCCTGCTGCACCTCGGCTTGTGCCACGTTCTGCCCCGCCTGAAACAGCCCCAGCGCCCGCTGCGCCTGCAGTTTCGCCAGTTGCAGGCTGCTTTGCGTCGCCTTCAAACGCGCTCGCGCCACGTCCAGCGCGCTCAAGTTCTGCAACAGCGCGGCCGGGCTTTGCACCGTGGCGCTGGCTTCGAAAGCAGGGCGATAGGCGGCCGGGGCGAGATGCGCAATCTGCAGATCGGCCGTGCGGATTTGCGCCGCGCTCCACTGCACCGTTGCCGGCAGGGCGGCCTGAGCCGACGAGGCGATGAACGCCAGCGTGGCGGCGAGGAACGAAAGATGGATGCGTCGCATGGCGTGGGGGTTGAGAAGCTGGGGTGTTAGGCGTGTTTGCATGCGGGGGCCTGGGTTCGCGGGACGCTCAGCGTGTTGACGGCTCGACTGCGCGCCAAACCACGGCCGACAGATGGGGCAAAGGCTGAGGTAATGCCTGCGGGGCTTGCGGCGCAGGCGCAGTGTCTTGATGCGCAGCGGGTTTCACGCCCCGCAGGCTGTGCTGCATGGCCGTCTGCAGCGCGCCCAGCGCCTGCCACTGCGCCACGCTTGCCTGCAGCGCGGCCTGCTCCGTGGCCAGCGTGCGCAGCCGGGTGCGCAGCACTTGCACCGGGCCGATCAGGCCCTGGCGCTGTGCGGCCTCGTCGGCCCGCAGCAAGGTCTGATTCACGGCGCGCAGATGGTCGGCCTGGGCGCTTTGCGTCTGTGCGGATTGCAAGGCGGCCTCGGCCTGTTCAATTCGCGCCAGCGCCTGCCCTTGCACCTGCTGCAGCACGGCCCGCGTCTGCGCGAC
>JAFGXB010000288.1 GCA_016936875.1 Burkholderiaceae bacterium
CGGTGCGGATGGCTTCGACCGGGTCGAGGTGCGAGGCGCGCCGCGCCGGCGCGAACGCGGCAATGATGCCGGCCAGCGTGGCAATCAGCATGGCCTGCGGCACCAGCCACGGACTGATGGTCACCGGAAACAGCCGCCGCCCGGAGGTGTTGAACACATACACCAGGCTGACCCCGAGCAAGGCCCCGATGGTGGAGCCGATGAGCCCCAGCACGCCGCCCTGAATGAGAAACACCGACATCATGCGCAGGCGGGTGGCGCCCATGGCGCGCAAGATGCCGATTTCCCGCGTGCGCTGCACCACGCTGACCGCCAGCACGCTGGCGATGCCCAGCGCCACCGACAGGGCGATGGACAGGCGGATGATGTTGGTGGAGAGCGACTGCGAGCGCAGGGCGTTGAGCAACTGGCTGTTGGTCGTCATCCAGCTCTCGGCCTTGACGTCGAAGGTGCGGGCGATGCGCGCGGCGATGGCCTGCGCGCTGAACAGGTCGTGCACGCTGAGGTCGATTTCCGTGGTCGATCCGGGCAGCCCGAGCAGGGTCTGCGCCTGCTGCAGGCCGAGGTAGACCTGGCGCTCGTCCACATCGCGCACGCCGACGGTGAAAATGCCAGCCACCCGGAACGCCTGCGCCTGGCCGGAGGGGCCGGTAAGGCGCAGGGTATCGCCGATGGTCAGCCCGAGATCGGAGGCCAGCCGCGAGCCGATGAGGATTTTTTCCGCACCCACGGCAAACTGTCCCGCAACGATATCGGTGTCGATGGGAATGATGCGGACATAGCTCGACGGCTCGATACCAATGATGGCCACCGCCCGCACCGCATTGCCGCGCTGGGCGAAAGCCGGGCCGGACACCACGGGCGTGGCCGCCTTGACGTCCGGCATGGTGCGGATGGCGTGCAGCACGGCGGCGGCGTTGTCGATGCCGCGCAGCCGCTGCGGTCGCGGATCGATGCGCGACAGATACACCGTGCCCGAATCCGCTGGCGGGGTGAGTGGAACCAAGTCGGGTGCCTTCACCACGATCTGCGGCTGGCTGCCCAGGGTGCGGTTGACGATATTGCCCTGCAGCCCGGTGACCAGCGCGGTGATGAACACAATGACCGCCGACCCCACGGCGATGCCCACGAGAATGAGCAGCGATTGGGCGCGGCCGTCGCGCAAAAACTGCAGGGCGATATTCCAGGACAGACGCATGGACGCAGCCGCTCGCAGCCTCAGCGGCCCGGCATCGGCAGATCATTGCCCGACGCAGCCGAGCTGGCCGCCGCGCTGGGCAGCGGCAGAACCTGCAACTGCACGCGCGCGCCAGGCGCCACGCTGTTGCCCGCCAATACGGACTCTCCAGACGACAGGCCGGAGACCACCTGCGTGAGCGTCAGTCCTTGTAGCCCCAGCTTGACCTGCTGCGCCTGCGCGCGGCCGTTGCGCAACACCAAAACCGTCGCTTGGCCGCCGTCCACGCTGCGCAGCGCGTCGTTGGGCACCACCAGCGTGTGGCTGCGCTGCGCGGTGACGATGTCTGCCGACACGGTCATGTCCTGCTTGAGCCACGGCGGCGGATTGGGCACACGCAGGCGCACTTCCAGCGTGCCGGTGGCGCGGTCCACCTGCGGGGCGAGAAAGTTCACCTGGGCCGCAAAGCTGCGATCCGGGTAGGCATCCGCCACGCAGCGCGCCTGCTGGCCGACCTGCAAATTACCGATGCTTTGCTCGTTGACGGGCAGCAGAATTTCAGTGGCGCCGTCCATCGCCAGGGTAAAGAGCGACTGGCCGGGCGTGACCGTATCGCCCACCTCGACATTGCGCGCCAGCACCACGCCGGACACCCCGGCGCGCACCACGTTGCGTGCATTCACCGCGGTGGCGGCGCTGAGTGCGGCTTCGAGTGCGCGCTGCTGCGCGCCGCCGGGAGCCACTGCGGCGAATGCGGCCTGCGCGCTGTCGCGTTGCTGTCGCGCGTTGCGCAGGGCGGTCTGCGCCTGTTCGAGTTGCTGGGCGGAGCCGCCGCCGGCGTCGAATACGCCCTGGGCGCGCTTGAGGTCGCGCTCGGCCTGTTCGAGTTGCACCTTGGCCTGCGCCAGCGTGGCGGCGGCCTGCGGGCGGGATTGCTCAAGCAACTGGCGCAGCGCGGCCCGCGCCTGATCGAGTTGGGCCGAGGTCTGGTCGGCGCGGAGTTCCAGCAACACCTGCCCGGCTTTGACATGCTCGCCGCGGTCCACCAGCCGTTTGACGACGGTGCCGGTGATTTCGCTCGCCACCTGCACCCTTGACGGCGTGATCACATAGCCCGTGGCCACCACGTTCTGCACCAGATTGCGCGTTTCGATCTTGTAGCCGGGCACCACCGGCGGTCGGTTGCGCCACCACAACACGGCGGCGATGAGGGCCAGTGCGAGCAACACCCACAACAAACGGGGCCAGAGAGATCGGGAAAGTTTCTGTGTTGCGGACATCGGTGGAGTGATTGCGGCGGACCCAATTCGGCAGAGTGTGCCGGTCGTCTGGCAAAAGGCTTTGCATCATAAACAGTCGATACGTCTTTTACCGGATGGTTCGCAGCCAGCCATGGGCGCTGTTGCGCTGCGACAATCTGCCGTTGAATTTGGGGCAGACGCCGTGGTGTGCTTGCCAGCCTGCCGCCGTTCTGCTTCAATCGGTCCTTCTTGACGCAAACAGCCATGACCGCAAACCGCACCTTTTTTGGTTTTTGGTATTTCTCGCACCGCACCGGCGGAGGGAGAGGCTGACGCGCAGCCCACAAATCCTCAAAAACCGCCGGCACAGCCCGGCGGTTTTTTTTGGCCGGGCCCAGGTCAACACGGCGCAAACCACCATGTTCGATTCCCTCCCAGTCCCCGATTCCATTGCCGCCGCCCCACAGGCGACCCCCATGATGAGCCCACCGCTTGCAGGAGAGCCCCCGATGCAGTCCAAATCCACCGCAGAGACGCTGCACAAGCCGCAGGACGACAAGACCTCCCGCACCGACAACGCCCGCATCAAGCACATCGTGCCCCTGCCACCGCCCGAGCATCTGATCCGTTTCTTCCCGATTGCCGACACGCCGGTGGAAGCGCTGGTGGCCGAGACGCGGCAGGCGCTGCACCGCATCATCCACGGCGACGATGACCGGCTGCTGCTGATCATCGGGCCGTGCTCCATCCATGACCCCAAGGCGGCGCTGGACTATGCCCGGCGTCTGGCCGTGTTGCGCCAGCAGCACGCGGGCGAGCTGGAAGTGGTGATGCGGGTGTATTTCGAAAAGCCGCGCACTACGGTGGGCTGGAAGGGCCTGATCAACGATCCGTATCTGGATGAGAGTTTCCGCATCGACGAAGGGCTGCGCATCGCCCGCGAGCTGCTGATCGACATCAACCGGCTGGGCGTGCCCGCCGGCAGCGAGTTTCTCGATGTGATTTCGCCGCAATACATCGCCGATCTCATCTCTTGGGGCGCCATTGGTGCGCGCACCACCGAGAGCCAGGTGCACCGCGAGCTGGCGTCGGGCTTGTCCGCGCCCATCGGCTTCAAGAACGGCACCGATGGCAGCCTGCGCATCGCAACCGATGCCATTCACGCCGCGCGCCGTCCGCACTCTTTCCTTTCAGTGCACAAGAACGGACAGGTCGCCATCGTGCAGACCCGTGGCAACAAGGACACCCACGTCATCCTGCGCGGCGGCAAAACACCGAACTATGACGCTGCCAGCGTGCGCGCCGCCTGCGCCGCGCTGGAAGACGCCAAGCTCGACTGCCGTCTGATGATCGACTGCTCGCATGCCAACAGCGCCAAGCAGCACATGCGCCAGCTCGATGTGGCACGCGATATTGCCGCGCAATTGGCAGCGGGCGAGCGCTGCATCTTCGGCGTCATGGCGGAGAGCCACTTGCAGGGCGGTGCGCAGAAGTTCACCGCGGGCAAGGACGATCCGACCAAACTGAGCTACGGCCAGAGCATTACCGATGCCTGCCTGCCGTGGGATGAGTCCGTCGAACTGATGCAGGTCTTGGCCGACGGTGTGAAGGCGCGGCGCAAACACTAGCAGGGCAAGTAAGCTGCGCGCTGTTCTTATCAGATTGGAGATTCCATGCCTGCCATTCGCATTGACCTGTTCGAGGGCCGCAGCCCCGAGGTGAAAAAGCAACTCGTTGCGCACATCACCCAGGCCGTGGTGGACACGCTCAAGTGTTCGCCCGATGCGGTGGACATCATTTTGAACGAAGTGCCCAAGTCGCATTGGGCGACGGGAGGCAGGTTGTGGAGCGAACCGCGCGATTGAGTGTGCGGGCGCTGCACGTCTTGCCTGGCCACGGATTGGCGGCATAAAAGTATCGAATCATTCGACTCCTAGTTCTATTCACAGCGGCGGATCGCTCCAATAGACTGCTTGCTCTCAAATACCCTGCCCAACGGGCGCAGGTGCCCAACGAGGAGAGTGAGTCATGGCCAAGATGCGCGCGGTGGATGCCGCGGTGATCGTGCTGGAGAAGGAAGGCGTACATCAGGCCTTCGGTGTGCCCGGCGCGGCGATCAATCCGTTTTATTCCGCGCTGCGCAAGAACGGGCATATTGCGCATGTGCTGGCGCGCCACGTCGAAGCGGCGTCGCACATGGCCGAGGGCTACACCCGCACTGCGCCGGGCAATATCGGCGTGTGCATCGGCACCTCCGGCCCTGCGGGCACCGACATGATCACCGGGCTGTATTCGGCCATTGCCGACTCCATTCCCATTCTGTGCATCACGGGCCAGGCGCCGCGGGCGCGGCTGTACAAGGAAGATTTTCAGGCTGTGGACATCGAGTCGATTGCCAAGCCGGTGTGCAAATGGGCAGTCACGGTGCGCGAGCCCGCGCTGGTGCCGCGCGTGTTCCAGCAGGCGTTTCACCTCATGCGTTCTGGTCGTCCGGGGCCGGTGCTGATTGATTTGCCGCTGGATGTGCAACTCGCCGAAATCGAGTTCGATCCCGACACCTATGCGCCGCTGGCGGTCTACAAACCCACGGCGACCCGTGCGCAGATCGAGAAGGCGCTGGACATGCTCGACGCGGCCGAGCATCCGTTGATCGTCGCGGGCGGCGGGGTGATCAACGCCGATGCGACCGATCTGCTGGTGCAGTTCGCCGAGCTGACCGGCGTGCCGGTGATCCCCACGCTGATGGGCTGGGGCGCCATTGGCGACAGTCATCCGCTGATGGCTGGCATGGTTGGCCTGCAGACCAGTCATCGTGGCGGCAACGCCAATCTGCTCGCCTCCGATTTCGTGCTGGGCATCGGCAACCGCTGGGCCAACCGTCACACCGGCTCGCCCGAGGTCTATGCCAAGGGCCGCAAGATCGTGCATGTGGACATTGAACCCACGCAGATCGGCCGGGTGTTCATGCCCGATTACGGCATCGCCTCCGACGCCAAGGCCGCGCTGGAGTTGTTCATCGCGGTGGCGCGCGAGCGCAAGGCTGCGGGCAAGCTCAAAGACCGCAGCGCCTGGGCGGGCGCGTGCCGCGAGCGGGTGCAGACCATGCTGCGCAAGTGGGACTATGACCAGATTCCCATCAAGCCCCACCGGGTCTACAAGGAAATGGTGGAGTTTTTCGATGCCAACACGCGCTATGTGACCACCATTGGCCTGTCGCAGATCGCCGCGGCGCAGTTGCTCAAGGTGGAAAAGCCGCGCCACTGGATCAACGCGGGTCAGGCTGGGCCGCTGGGCTGGACGCTGCCTGCCGCGCTGGGCGTGCGCGTGGCCGATCCGACCGCCGACGTGGTGGCCATTTCCGGCGACTACGACTTTCAGTTCCTCATCGAGGAACTGGCGGTGGGGGCGCAGTTCAAGCTGCCTTACATGCATATCGTGGTCAACAACTCCTACCTCGGCCTGATCCGCCAGGGTCAGCGCCAGTTCGACATGGACTTCTGCGTGCAACTCTCGTTTGAGAACGTCAACTCGCCCGAGGTCAACGGCTACGGCATCGACTTCGTCAAGGTGACCGAGGGGCTGGGCTGCAAGGCCATCCGCGTGTTCGATCCCAACCAGATCCAGCCCGCGCTGGCGCAGGCCCGGCAGTTGATGAAGGAGTACGCGGTGCCCGTGGTGGTCGAAATCATTCTGGAGCGCGTGACGAACATCGCCATGGGTGGTGAAATCGACGCCATCACCGAATTCGATCCCGTCGTTGACCTCCAACCCGCCGAAGCCTGAACCATGCCCCAATTTGCCGCCAATCTCACCATGCTCTTCACCGAAGAGCCCTTCATCGACCGTTTCGCAGCCGCTGCCAAAGCCGGTTTCAAGGCGGTGGAATTTCTCTTTCCCTACACCCACACCGCGCAACAGGTACGCAACGCAGCGCTGGAAGCCGGCGTGCAGATCGTGCTGCACAACCTGCCCGCAGGCGACTGGGATGCGGGCGAGCGCGGCATTGCCTGCCTGCCCGAGCGCGTGGCTGAATTCCGCGAAGGCGTGGCCAAGGCCATCGACTACGCCCAGGCACTGGGCGTCACTCAGCTCAACTGCCTGGCGGGCAAGGTGCCCGCAGGAGCCGATCCGGTCGTGCTGCGCGCCACGCTGGTGGAGAACCTGCGCTACGCCGCCGGGCAACTCGGTGCCCACGGCATCCGTCTGCTGATCGAGCCGATCAACACCTTCGACATCCCCGGCTTCTACCTGCACGGCACGGCCCAGGCGCTGGCGCTGATGGACGAAGTGGGCAGCGACAACCTGTTCCTGCAGTACGACATCTATCACATGCAGCGCATGGAAGGCGAGCTGGCCGCGACGATGCAAAAGCACCTGCCGCGCATCGCCCACATCCAGCTGGCCGACAACCCCGGCCGCTTTGAACCGGGCACCGGCGAGATCAACTACGCCTTCCTGTTCCAGCACCTCGACCGCATCGGCTACACCGGCCACATCGGCTGCGAATACAAGCCCAAGACCACGACCACGGCCGGGCTGGGCTGGCTGGCCACGCTGTAAAAAACATACACACGTTCACATAAAAACGGAGATCGACATGGCAACACTGGGATTCATCGGACTGGGCATCATGGGCGCGCCCATGGCGGGCCACCTGCTGGCTGGCGGCCACACCCTGTATGTGCACACCCGCGGCCAAGCGCCGCAAGCCCTGCTCGATGCAGGTGCCAAGCCCTGCGCCAGCAATGCCGAAGTGGCGGAGAAGGCCGACATCATTTTCACCATGGTGCCCGACACGCCCGATGTGCAAAAGGTGCTGTTCGCCGAAGACGGCATTGCCAAAGGGTTGACGCCGGGCAAGATCGTGGTGGACATGAGTTCCATCGGCCCGATGGAAACCAAGGCCTTCGCCCAGCAGATCAACGCCCTGGGCTGCGAGTACCTCGACGCGCCGGTCTCCGGCGGCGAAGTGGGTGCCAAGGCAGCGAGCCTCACCATCATGGTGGGCGGCAAGCAGGAGGTGTTCGACAAGATCGAGCCCCTGTTCAAACTGATGGGCAAGAACATCACCCTGGTGGGCGGCAACGGCGACGGCCAGACCTGCAAGGTGGCCAACCAGATCATCGTCGCGCTCAACATCCAGGCCGTGGCCGAGGCGCTGCTGTTCGCCAGCAAGGCCGGGGCCGATCCGGCCAAGGTGCGTCAGGCGCTGATGGGCGGCTTCGCGGCCTCGCGCATTCTCGAAGTGCATGGCGAGCGCATGGTCAAACGCACCTTCCAGCCGGGCTTTCGCATCAATCTGCACCAGAAGGATCTGAACCTCGCGCTGTCGGGTGCCAAGCAACTCGGGGTGGCGCTGCCCAACACGGCCGTGGCGCAACAACTCATGTCGGCCTGCGCCGCCAACGGCATGGACGGGCTGGACCATTCCGCGCTGTGCCGTGCGGTGGAGTTGATGAGCAATCACACCATCGCACCAGACGCCTGAAGTCGTCCGAGGCCACCGAAAGACGCCCACACCGACGCTCTCCACGCGCGGTGGGGAGGAAGCAAGGCGCAGCGCACCGAACGCGGTTTGCTCCTCCTCCACGCAGTGGGGGAGGTCGGGAGGGGGAAGCCCGCGCACAATGCAGCCGATCCAACGCCACACACCATGCCCCTGCCCGACCCGCACACCGCCCCCACCGCCTTTCTGCGCGGCCTGTTCGATGTGGCCGTGGCCCGCGCGCAGCCGCGCGACGTCATGGCGGCGTTTCTGCCACCGCCGCCCAAGGGCCGCACGCTGGTGATTGGCGCGGGAAAGGCCAGTGGCGCCATGGTCGAAGCGCTCGATGCGCTGTGGCCGCAGGACTTGCCTCTCGCCGGCCTGGTTGCCACCCGCTATGGCTATGTTCCGCCCGCGCTGCGCGGCAGGCCGGGCCGCATCGAGCTGGTCGAGACCGCCCACCCCGTGCCGGATGCGGCGGGCGAGGCGACCGCGCAGCGCATGCTCGCGCTCACCCACGGCCTCACCGCCGACGATCTGGTCATCTGCCTCATTTCCGGCGGCGGCTCGGCGCTGCTGCCCCTGCCCGCAGACGGCCTGACGCTCGCCGACAAGCAGCGCATCAACCGCGAGCTGCTGCTCAGCGGCGCCACCATTGGCGAGATGAACTGCGTGCGCAAGCACCTCTCGGCCATCAAGGGCGGACGGCTTGCCGCGGCCTGCGCGCCCGCGCAGGTGCTCACCCTGCTGATTTCCGACGTGCCGGGCGACGATCCCGCAACCATCGCCAGCGGCCCCACCGTGCCCGATCCGAGCACCTGCGCCGACGCGCTCGCCATCATCGATCGCTACGGCATCGGCATTCCCGACGCCATTCGCGCGGGCCTGCGCAGCGGCGCGCTCGAAACCCCCAAGCCGGGCGATGCGGTGTTCAACGGCAACCGCGTCGAACTCATCGCCACCCCCCGGCAAATGCTGCAAGCCGCCGCCGAGGCCTGCGCGCAGGCGGGCATTGCCGCGCATGTGCTGGCCGACGACATGGAAGGCGAGTCGCGCGACATCGCCCTCGCGCACGCGGCCATCGCCCGCAGCGCGGCGCGGCATGACACGCCCTTCGCCAAGCCCTGCGTCATTCTCTCCGGCGGCGAAACCACGGTGAGCGTGCGCCCGGGCCAAGACCATGGCAGGGGCGGGCGCGGCACCGAATTCCTGCTGGCATTGGCGCTGGCGCTGGACGGCGCGCAAGGCATCTACGCCCTGGCTGGCGACACCGACGGCATCGACGGCAGCGAAGACAACGCCGGTGCCTGGATCACGCCCGACACCCTGGAGCGCGCACGCGCCGCCGGGTGCAAGCCCCGCGCCCTGCTCGACGGCCACGACGCCTACACCGTCTTCCAGCAAACCGGCGACCTGCTCGTCACCGGCCCCACCTACACCAACGTCAACGACTTCCGCGCGGTGCTGGTGATTTAACCGCGCCCCGGCGTGTTTCCCATGAGGCCACTGAGGGCCCCCAGGCTCGGCGAGCCGACCCGCCCCCCGTGGGTGTCAAGGAAACTTGGGGCGGCCCTGCGTTTCCTTGAGCCGGCGGTGTAAAACCCGCTGACAGCCAGTGCAGGCATACTGCGGTAGTCCGTTCTGCCGGAGGCCGCCATGCCGCATCCACCCACTCCCAACGATCCCTTGCGTCCGCCGCCGCCCAGCCGCGTGGGGTGGATGGTTGCCGTGCTGCTGTTGCTGGCCGTGCTGGCGCTGGGCTATGTCAACCGCGTGCGCCTGCAGCAATTCACGCAGGCCTGGTTCGGCCAATCGGCCGCTGTGCCGCCTGCGGCATCGGCGCCGGTTGCCGCGTCCAGCACGCCGCCGCACCAGGCGGCGAGCGCGCCGCAGGCGGTGGCTTCCGCTGCGTCCGCGCCGTTGCAATTGCCTGCCAGCACGGCCTCGCTGCCCGACTTGCGCAACAGCGACGCCGTCGCCCTGCGCGAATTCGGCACCTTGCTCGGCAAGCCTGGTCTGGCCTGGCTGGTGCCGCGCCACCTCATCCTGCACCTGGTGGCCACGGTGGACAACCTCACCCGGCCAGTCGTGCCGCTGCAGGTCTGGCCGGTGCATCCCCTGACTGGCGCGCTGCGTACCACGGGGCAGGGCGACACCCTGGCGCTGGCCCCGGACAACGCCCGCCGTTACGCACCCTCAGTGCAACTGCTCACGTCCATCGCGCCGGAGCATGCGGTTGCGGTGTATCTGCAGCTTTCCCCGCTGTTCGAGCAGGCCTGGCGCGAACTGGGACATCCCAAGAGCGCGTTCAACGACCGGCTGCTGGCCGTCATCGCCAACTTGTTGCAGGCGCCTGAACCCGAGGGCCCGGTGTTTCTGCGCCAGCCCAAGGTGCTCTATGCCTACGCCGATCCGGCCCTTGAAGCCGCCCCGGCCGGGCAGAAAATCCTGCTGCGCATGGGCTTGCAGAACGAACGCGGCGTCAAAGGCTGGCTGCGCCAGTTCCGTCAGGCGCTGCTGGCGCAGATGCGGCCTGCGGCTCCGGGGTCTGCGCCAGGGCGATGATGTTTCGCAGCGGCGGCTGCGGATCATCGCGCCGCCACACCAGCAGCACATCGGTGCTGGCCTGCACATCGATCAGCGGGCGAAAGGCGACAAAGGGCAATTGGGCGCGTTGCATGGAGGCGGCCACAATGCCCACGCCCAGCCCGGCCGAGATCAGCCCGATGAGCGTGGGCATTTCATGCACGTCCTGCGCAACGTGCGGCGTGAACCCGGCCTTTGCGCACAGCGCCAGAGTCTGCTCGCGCAGGCCGGAGCCGAGGCTGGCGCTGTAGAGCACAAAGGGCTGTTCGCGCAGGTCGTGCAGGC
This sequence comes from Burkholderiaceae bacterium, assembly GCA_016936875.1. Lineage (GTDB taxonomy): Bacteria > Pseudomonadota > Gammaproteobacteria > Burkholderiales > Burkholderiaceae_C > Thiomonas. Next base: position 10,775 of record JAFGXB010000288.1, read on the forward strand.
GCAGTGCGGACTGCGTCGCCAAGGGATGATCGGCGTGCAGCGCGGCCAGCAAAGGCTCGCGCTGCACCACCAGGGTGGACAGGCGCGCGTCGTGCATCAGCGCCGTGGGGCGGATGAAGCCCAGGTCGAGCCGGTGCGCGAGCAGGTCGTCGATCTGCGCCTGCGAGGGCTGCTCGCGCAGGTCGAGCGCAACCTGTGGCCAGGCGGCGCGGAAATCGCGCAGCAGGCGCGGCATCACATCGGTGAAGGGCATGGACCCGGAGAATCCCACCGCCAGCCGCCCGGTGTCGCCGCGTCCGGCATGCCGGGTTTGCGCGGCGGCGTGCTCCACCGCGTCGAGAATATTGCGTGCCAGCGGCAGCAGGGCGTCGCCCGCTGCGGTGCGCTGCACCCCGCCGCGCCCGCGTGTGAACAAGGGCACGCCGAGTTCGGCCTCCAGGGCCTGAATCTGCTGGCTCAGCGGCGGTTGCGAGACATGCAGGCGTTGCGCTGCGCGGGAGAAATGGCGTTCTTCGGCAACGGCAACAAAGTAGCGGAGGTGGCGCAAGTCCATATCGAAAACAGATCAAAGTTGCGAAAAATGATATTTCACATATCAAGTGGCAGGCTTTAAGCTGTTCTGAATGCGGGCGTTTCAGTCTTGCATTCGCCGTCTTCTTCTGCCTGATTCCATGTCCTCTGCCGCACTGACCCCTTCGATGTCCGCCGCCGCTGGTCCGCCCGAATGGCTGCGCCGCGCCGCCGTCACGGCGGCCGGCATGTGCGCGTTTTTCACCATGTACGTCACGCAGGGGCTGCTGCCCAGCCTGCAGTCGGTGTTTCATGCCAGCGTGGCCGAACTCAGTCTGACCATCACCGTCACCACCCTGGCGGTGGCGTTGGCTGCGCCCTTTTCCGGCATTGCGGCAGACCGTTTCGGACGCAAACGGGTCCTGCTGATTTCGCTTGCCGGGCTCGGGCTTTCCACCCTGCTGGCGGCAACGAGCAGCACGCTGCATGGCCTGCTGGTCTGGCGCGCCATCGAGGGGCTGTGCATCCCTGGTGTGTTCACCGCCACGGTGGCGTACATCAGCGAGGAATGGCAGGCGTCCGATGTGCCCGCGGTGACGGCGCTCTACATCTCCGGCTCGGTGGCCGGTGGCTTCAGCGGGCGTTTCATTGCCGGCATGGTGACGGCGCATGCCGACTGGCAGATGGCTTTTGTTGTGCTCGGCGTGGTCAATCTGCTGTTTCTGCTGCTCATCGCCCGGGGGCTGCCGGCGTCGCGCCGGTTCAAAGCCAGCGCGGGTGGGTTACGCGCCGCGCTGGCGGGTTTTGCGCCGCACTTGCGCAATCCCAAACTGCTGGGCACCTATGCCATCGGCTTCGGCATTCTGTTTTCGCAGGTGTGCACCTTCACCTATGTGAGTTTTCACCTCGCCTCCGCGCCGTACAACTTCGATCTCAAGGATCTGAGCCTGCTGTTCACCGTCTATCTGGTGGGCATGATTGCCACGCCGCTGGCGGGCAAGCTGGCCTGGACGTTTGGCAAGCGGCGGGTATTCGCCGCCGCCGTGGCCATGGGCAGCGGCGGCATGTTGCTGACGTTGCTCAGCCCGGTCTGGGCCATCGTGCTGGGGCTGACGCTGAGTTCCGCCGGCGTGTTTATCGCCCAATCCATGGCCACGGCGCAGGTGCCCGCGTTCGCCAGACAGGCGCGTTCTTCCGCTGTCGGGCTGTATGTGCTGTGCTACTACATGGGCGGCAGCGTGGGCGCTTTCGGCCCGGCCTGGGTGTGGGCACACGCGGGCTGGGCAGGCTGCGTGGCGCTGGTGCTGATCGCGCAACTGGCCATCGGCATGGCGGCGTGGCGGCTGTGGGCTAGGGCCTGTTAACGCGATTTGTGCACCCGCGCCGGCGGTCTGGACGGAGGCAATGCGAGGCGCAGGCCGCGCCGTGGTGTGTTGCACCACAAGCGGACTGCAACGTGGCAGTGCGTCGCCCAGACCGCCGGCCCGAAGGGTTGCCCCCAGGCGGGGCGCCTGCGGCGTTGTCGGGCCCTACAACATCCGCGCGATGACGTAGGCCAGAAACGAGAGCAGCAGGCTTGATCCGAAGGGAAAAATCCATTCCCGGCCGAACAGCCGGATGGTGAAGTCCAGTGGCATGCGGCCGATGCCGAAGCGGCGCAGATGCGGCAGCACGGCCGAAAACACGATCGACGCGAGAATGAAAATGATCAGCCAGCGCATGGGTCGGCCTGCGCGGCTACAGCGTGTGGGTGCGGTCGCCGCGGTTGAAGCCGTGCAGCACGTTCGCCTCCACTCCGCGGCCCAGGGCGATGACCTTGAACAACTCGCCCATTTCGCTCTCGTTCAGCAGTTTGTTGACGGCAGCGGTCTGGCGCAGATAGTGCGCGCCGCCAGGGGTGGCGGCCTTGCCACCCAAGGGGCGGCAGATTGCGGCGGCGCTGCTCGGCGCGACGGGCGGCGGCCCGGCGGCGAACTCGGCGGCGACCAGATCGAGCAGGCCGCAATTCATCAGGAAGTTCGCCTGGCTGGTGTAGCCGAGCACCTCCAGCCCGCTGTCTTGCGCGGCCACGGCCACGGCGGTGAAATCGACATGCGCGGTGATGTCGGCCAGGCCCGGCCACAGCAACACATCGTCGAGCACGCGGTGGCGGTAATGCGCGCGCAGGGTGCCCATATGCCGTTGCGGGTGATAGAACTCGTGCTGCGGAAAGCCATAGTCGATGAACAGCGCCACGCCGCGGGTGAGCCGGTCGGCCAGGGTGCGCACAAAGCCGAGCGCCTGCGGATGGATCTCGGTCACGCTGCCCACGGGCAGGGCGTGCGTTTCCGGGGCGGGGGGCTGCAGCGTGGTGGGGCGGTCGGCGAAGACCAGATCATCGCCCTCCTGCGTCACGCCGCGCTCCATCCACCCGGTTTCCTGCCTGGCCAAAAGCTTCACCGGCATGGCGTCGAGCACTTCGTTGCCGATGACCACGGCCTCGAACGCGTCGGGCAGGGCGCGCCACCACTGCACCCGGTCGGCCAGATGCGGCACGGCGCTGCGCAGGGTGTCGCGTTGCTGGTGCTTGAGTGCGCCCGATACCTCGAAGATGACGTAGCGCCGCGGCGCGCAGCCCAGGCGGTCGAGTTCGCCCAGCACCTGCGCGGCCAGCTTGCCCGAGCCCGCTCCGAACTCCACCACGGCCTCCAGCCCGGCGTGTTGCAGCACGCGGCCGACTTGCGCGGCCAGTGTGCGGCCAAACAGCGGGGACAGCTCGGGCGCGGTGACAAAGTCGCTGTCGCCGCCGAAGTCTCCGAACTGTCCCGCCTGCCCGGTGTAGTAGCCCAGGCCCGGCGCATACAAGGCCTGCTGCATATAGGCGTCGAACGGCAGCCAGCCACCGCTCGCATGCAGGGCCGCCCGCAGTTGCGCCAGGAGTTGCGCACTGCGCTCCAGCGCCATCGGGGCGGGTGCCGGTAGACTTGTCGGCTGTTCGTTCATCTGCGCATTCTAGAAAGCATGCCGTCCGCTTCCACGCCATTTTCCGGTACCCGTCCCGTTGCGCTGGTCACTGGAGGCGCGCATCGGCTGGGGCGGGAAATCGTCCTGCATCTGGCCGGGCGGGGTTGGGACGTGGCGGTGCATTACCACCGCTCCGCGCAGGCGGCTGAAGCGGTCTGCGCCGAAGCGCGTGCTTTTGGCGGACGGGCGCACGCCATCAGCGCCGATCTGTTCGATCCTGCCGCCGTTCAAACCGTGCTGCCGCAGGCGGTGGCGGCCTTGGGACAGGTGGACGCGGTGGTGAACAACGCCGCGCTGTTCGCCTTCGACGATGCCCTGCACTTCAGCACGGCTGCCGCGCAGCAGCACTATCAGGTCAACACCATCGCCCCGGTGCTGCTGGCGCAGGCGCTGCATGCCCACGTCTGCACGCGCGGCGTGCCGGGCTGCGTGGTCAATCTGCTCGACCAGAAGTTGAGCAATCCCGATCCAGACTACCTCTCCTACACCCTGTCCAAGGCGGCGTTGCAGGCGGCCACCGTGGCGCTGGCGCAGGCATTGGCGCCCGCCCTGCGCGTGGTGGGCGTGGCGCCCGGTCTGATGTTGCCTTCCGGCCCGATGACCGAAGACGAATTCACCCGTGTGCACAACCGCACCCCGCTGCAGCGCGGCAGCACGCCGCAAGACGTGGCGCAGGCCGTGCACTTCGCCCTGCATGCCCGCGCCATGACGGGCACCACCCTGCTGGTCGATGGCGGCCAGCACCTGGCGGGCACCGGGCGCGATGTGTTGTTTGGCGCGCGCGGCAACTAGGCGTCCCATTCATTCAAGGAATCTCAACATGTTCAGTGCCCTGTCGCATCCCGCCCTGCGCGCCTGCCGCCGCCTGTTTTTGCAGAACTATGAGGTCAGCATCAACATCGGCGTGCACGACTTCGAGAAACGTGCCGAGCAGCGCGTGCTCATCAACGTCGATCTGTTCATTCCGCTGGCCATGTCCACCCCGCAGCAGGACAAGCTCGACGAAGTGGTCGACTACGACTTCATGCGCAGCGTCATCGCCGCGCGCGTCGAGCAAGGTCACATCCATCTGCAGGAAACCCTGTGCGACGACGTGGCGCGCATCATGCTCGAACATCCCCGGGTGCGTGCCGTGCGCGTCTCCACAGAAAAGCCCGACGTCTATCCCGATTGCCAGAGCGTGGGCGTCGAGGTGTTTCATGTGAAGGACATGCAGCCATGAATGCGGCGGAGTTTGAAGCCGGGCTGACCGCGACCAGCCGCGCGGTGCACAAGGCCGCGTTCGAGAACAACAAGCTCTCCAAGCGCCTGCATCGCCAGATCGGCCAGGCCGTCGTCGACTTCAACATGATCGCGCAGGGCGACCGCGTGATGGTCTGCATGTCCGGCGGGAAAGACAGCTACGCCCTGCTCGACATTCTGCTGAGCCTGCGCGAACGCGCGCCGATCGACTTCGACCTGATCGCCGTCAACCTCGACCAGAAGCAGCCCGGCTTTCCCGCGCAGGTGCTGCCAGACTATCTCAAGAGCCGCGGCGTGGCGTTTCACATCGAGGAGCAGGACACCTACTCCATCGTCAAGTCCATCATCCCCGAGGGCAAGACCACCTGCGGCCTGTGCTCGCGGCTGCGGCGCGGCATTCTCTACCGCGTGGCCGGCGAACTCGGCGCCACCAAGATCGCCCTCGGCCACCACCGCGACGACATCCTCGAAACCTTTTTCCTCAACCTGTTCTTCGGCGGCAAGCTCAAGGGCATGCCGCCCAAGCTGGTGAGCGACGATGGCAAACATGTGGTCATCCGCCCGCTGGCCTATGTGGAAGAGGCCGACCTGGAGCGCTGGGCGGCGTTGCGCGCCTTTCCGCTCATTCCCTGCACCCTGTGCGGCAGCCAGGAAAATGCGCAGCGCAAACAGGTCAAGGCCATGCTGCGGCAGTGGGAGCGCGAACATCCGGGCCGCGCGCAGACCATGTTCAACGCGCTGACCCAGATCGTGCCCTCGCATCTGGCCGACCGCAGCCAGTTCGACTTCGCCAGCCTGCGCGCCACGGGCGTGCCCGATCCGATGGGCGACATCGCCTTTGACGCGCAGCCGTGCGATGGCGCAGACGAACTCCCGCGCGCACAATCCATCCAATGGTTTTGACGCGCAGGAGGCTTGCCATGCGTTTTCCCGACTTTCTGACCCGCCTGTGGCCATCCGCCCGCATCGGCCTCTTGCTTGTTCCGGCGCTGCTACTCGGCGGCTGCGCCAGCCTCACCGATCTGCGCACCACCGTCGTGACCCCGCATCCCGCGCCGCAAGCCCTCGTGGGCGCCAAGGTGCAGGTGCAGGCCGCCCCCGGCAATGCCGACAGCGCCGACGCCTACACCCTGCAAACCGCCGTGCTCGACGCCATGGCGCAGGCCGGCATGACCCCCTTGCTTGGCGAGCCCGCGCCCTACACCGCCCGCTATGCCTACACCGTGCGGCTCGATCTGGAGGCCACCTACGGCCCCTCAGTCTGGCCGCCTCCCGTGTTGCTGCCCAATGGCGCGGTCTACTTCCCAGGCGGCTACGGCGGCTGGGGCGGCGGCATGTTCGGCTGGATGCCCCCGCCCAACTACTACGAGCGCAGCCTGACGCTGGAGATTCGCGACACCGCATCCGGCGCGCTGATCTGGCAGTCGCACGCGAACACCGGCGGCTATCAGCGCGATCTGGCCTCGGTTGCCGTGCCACTGGCCCAGGCGGCACTGCGCGGATTTCCGTCGGAGTACGGAGAACACAAGGTTCTCTTTCCGCGCTGAACGGCGAAGCGATGCCGCATTAAACAAATTGTCACATTTGACACTTATGGTTCCGACTTTCTCTATCGAGCGAGCCGAACCATGCAGTTTCCGAAATCCGTTCTCTACCTGGCAGTTGCCGCGGCACTGTCCTTGTCTGCCTGCGGCGGGGGGGGCTCCTCCACGGCGTCTAACCCGCCAGTGCAGCAGGCCGCCGTGCAGACAGGCGTTTTTCTCGACTCTGCCGTGGCAGGGGTGGACTACACCACCGACAGCGATACCACTCCTCGCCTGACCAACGCCGAAGGACAGTTCCTCTACAAGGCCGGTGAGACCGTCACGTTCAAACTCGGTGGCGTGTTATTGGGACGTGCGAAAGGAGCTGACGTTGTCACTTTGTCCGATCTGGATGGGCAGGGAGACGAGGCGCCGCGCACCCTGAATACTGCGCAACTGCTCCAGGCACTTGATGACGACCGCGATCCCACCAACGGCATTGTCATCCGCGACGTGGTGCGCCAGCGCTTTGCCAACATCAAGTGCGACCTGTCCGACCGCACGCAGCTCGCCGCGCTATTCCAGCAGCAGCTCGCAGACCTCAAGCTCAACCTCACGGATCCACGTTACGCCAAGGCGCATTTCGAAGATTCGCTCTCTCTCATTGGGCGCACCGTCACCAGCGCCTTCACCTATCAGGGCGCCGGCGCCGTGCAGGGCGCGACGCTCAGCGTGAGCAAATACGCCATCGGCAGCAAAAGTCGTTTCAATGTGCCTTACCCTGGCGATCAGAACACCATCAAGGCAGAATTCCCCAAGGGCTTCCCGATCAGTCTCGGCTCAGGCATTGCCCTCAAGGGCTTGGACAAGCAGGGAAACCTCGAATTCTGGGTGTTGACTGACCGCGGCCCCAACGGCGACTCCCCTGGCTTGCAAAATGCCGATGGCACGGTTGCCGCCACCAAATCCTTCCCGGCGCCGAAATTCGTCCCCGAATTCGGCGTGGTCACCGTGGGAGTCGACAAAGGAAATCGTCGCGCCACGCTGGAGAGCACCACCGAACTGCGCGATGCGGATGGTTCCTTGACGAGTGGGCGTCCCATTCCACCTGGCAGCGTTGGATCGACCGGCGAGATTCCTGTCAGCGACACGCTGCAGATTCTGCAGAATGCCCAAGGGCAGATCGCCTATGACGCACACGGTCTCGATCCCGAAGCCGTGGTGCAGACGCCAGACGGGAAGGCGCTGTGGATGACCGATGAATACGGGCCCTTTGTGTTCAAGGTTGATGCCGCGACAGGCCAAATCCAGACCAAGCTGGCTCCAGGCAGCGGTCTGCCCGACATCGTCAAATACCGCCAGCCCAACCGTGGCATCGAGGCGCTCGCACTCGCACCTAATGGCAACCTGCTGGCAGGCGTGCAGAGCATTCTCAAAATGCCCGATGCAAAAGACAGCAATGGCAAAACACAGAAAACCACCAAGGCAGAGTTCACCCGACTGGTGCAGATTCAGCCGGACGGCGCAACCCGGATGTATGCCTACCCCCTTACCGACGCAAACGGGACGCTGCCCTACAGCAAAAACAAGGATGCCAAGATTGGCGATCTTGTGGCGCTGGACGACACCCGCTACCTCATCATTGAGCGCGGCACGCAGGCCGATGGCAAAGATCACAACATGATCTTCATCATCGATCTCAGCGGCGCTGCCGACCTGACCGGCAAGACCCTCAATGGCCTGGAGCTGGAGTATCAATCGTCGATCAAATCGCTCGTCACTGCGGGCATCAACCCGGTGAAAAAGACCCTGCTGTTTGATCTGGTCGAAGGCAGCGGCTTTGGTTGGGTGTCTGGAAAAACCGAAGGCATGGCGCTGGTGGACAAGCAGACCATTGCAGTGGCCAATGACAACGACTTCGGACTTGCGGCGGAAATCGTCGGCCCCGCAGGCGAAATCCTGGCTGGCGATGATTGCGAGATGAATTCCAGCGGCCAAATTCTGGCGGGCACGGGCAAATGCACCGCGCCGGGCAACTACACCTATCGCATCATCCGCGGCAAACCATGGGAAACACCGTCCCGTCTGTTCCTCATCAAACTGCCCAAGCCGGTGCTCGACTACGCCTCCTGAAATCAAGCAATCAGTCTGCAGTCCGCCCCGCCTGGCGCGTTGCGTCAGCGGGGTTATTGATGTGCCGCCGCCTC
>JAFGXB010000289.1 GCA_016936875.1 Burkholderiaceae bacterium
CATGCGGCAGGCCGCGCTGATTGCGCTGCTGGCCTATCTCGGCAGCTATGTTCCGGCCAAAAGCGCCCGCATCGGACCACTGGACGCGATCTACACCCGCATCGGCGCCTCGGACGATCTGGCCGGCGGCCAATCGACCTTCATGGTCGAGATGGCCGAAACCGCAGCCATTCTGCGGCAGGCAACAAAGCACAGCCTGGTCCTCATGGACGAAGTCGGCCGTGGCACCTCCACCTTCGACGGCCTGGCGCTGGCCGCCGCCATTGCCGCGCAACTGCACGACCGCAATCGCGCGCTCACCCTGTTCGCCACCCATTACTTCGAACTCACCGACATGGTGCAGCGCCATCCGCAAGCCGCCAATGTGCATGTCGGCGCGGCTGAAACGCCGCAGGGCATCGTGTTTCTGCACGAAGTGCGCGAGGGCCCGGCCAGCCGCAGCTACGGCGTGCAGGTGGCGCAGCTCGCCGGTGTGCCACCTGCGGTGATTCGTGATGCGCGCAAGCGGCTGGACGCGCTGGAGCGTCAGCACCAACAGCAGGAGGCCCAGCTCGACCTATTTGCCGTGGCCGCAGACACCGATCCGCAGCCCGCGGCAACTAGCAACGCCCCGCCCGACATCAGCGCCGCACTGCAAGACCTGCTCGACACCCTGGACGCTGCCGACCCCGACACGCTCACTCCGCGTCAGGCGCTGGAGGCGCTCTACCAGCTCAAGGCGCTGCGCAACACCGCCTGAAGAGCGGCGTCGCAACGCTGAACCTCGGCGCTGTCAAGGAAACACAGGGCCGCCCCAAGTTTCCTTGACCCCCACGGGGGGCGGGTCGGCGAGCAGACCCCGGGGGCGCTCAGACGCGCTCGATCAGCGCGTAGGCCGAGTGGTTGTGGATGGACTCGAAGTTCTCCGCTTCAGCCACATAGTGCCCGATACGCGGATCGGCATTGAGCCGCGCCGCCACATCGCGCACCAGATCTTCCACGAACTTGGGGTTTTCGTAGGCGTGCTCGGTGACGTATTTTTCGTCCGGGCGCTTGAGCAGCCCCCAGATTTCGCACGACGCTTCCTCCTCCGCGATGCGGATGAGCTCTTCCAGCGCCACCGGCTGCAGCAGCTCTGCGGTAATGGTGATGTGCGAGCGCTGGTTGTGCGCGCCGTAGTCTGAAATTTCCTTGGAGCACGGGCACAGGGATTTCACCGGCACCAGGACCTTGGCCGTGAGCTTGACCTGCTCACCGCGCGCCTCGGCAATCCATCCCGCCTCGTAATCGAGCAGGCTTTTCACCCCGGACACCGGCGCCGTTTTGCGCAGAAACAGCGTGAACGCGAACTCCAGCCGCCCGGCCGTCGCGCCCAGTTTTGGCAACATCTGGCGAGTCAGGCTGGCAAAGGCGGCAGCGTCCATCGCCTCGGGCATGGCTTCGAGCAACTCGACGAAGCGCGACATATGCGTGCCCTTTTTTTCGGCAGGCAGGGCAACGTCTGCCGTGACCTGCGCGATGCTCGGATGGATGCTGCCATCGCGCAGACGCACGTTCAACGGGTAGCGCAAGCCCTTGACCCCAACGCGCTGAATCGCGATATGGCGCTCGTCGACCGTGCTTTGAATATCCGGTATGGCTTCGAAGGGTTTGTTCATGGGGTGACGGGTTGGGCGACGCAACGCGTGCGCCACCGGCCCGGGGCATTGTTGAGAAGGATGCTCGGATTATCCCGGACAGCGCTCACCCTTGCCCGGTTTATGGAAATGTGGAATTGCGCGCAGAAAAAAACGTCGGGCGGCACCGGGTTTCTCCCCCACGCTGCCTGGCGCGAAAGCCGCCCGTCTGAAGCCCCATTCAGCCCCGCGCCGGCAAGGCGCGCAGCAGCAAAAACAGGGCGGCGGCGGCCACCACCATGGCAGGGCCGGAGGGCACGTCGGAATAGAGCGAAGCCAGCAGGCCGAGCAACACGGACACCGCCCCCACCACAACGGCGCCAATCGCCATCTGCAAGGGAGTGCGTGCCAGGCGCCGCGCCGCAGCAGCCGGAATGATGAGCATGGCCACTGTGAGCAGAATGCCGACGAGTTTCATCGCCAGGGCAACAAACACCGCCAGCAACAGCATGAAGGCCAGTTGCAGCCACTTGACCTTGCGCCCCTCCACGGCGGCGAGTTCTTCATGCACGGTGAGCGCCAGCAGGCTTTGCCACAGCCAGGCAAGCGCGGACAGACCGACGAGATCGATCAGGGCGATCCACCACAGGTCGGCGGCGCGCAGCGCCAGAATGTCGCCGAAGAGGTAGGAGAACAAATCCACCCGCACGTCTTCCATGAATGCCAACACCACCAGTCCCAACGCCAGACTGGTGTGCGCCAGCAGCCCGAGCAAGGTGTCTTCGCCCACTCCGTCGGCCGGGTTGCGGCGCGCGAGGAGCACGGCGATCACCCCACTCACCGCGAGCACGCCGATGAGGGGATCAAGGTGCAGCAACAAACCCAGTGCCACGCCAAGAAACGCCGAATGCGCCAGGGTTTCGCCAAAGTAAGCCATGCGCCGCCACACCACGAAGCAGCCCAGCGGACCGGCCAGCAGCGCCACGCCCACACCACCCAGCAGAGCGCGCCAGACAAAGTCGGGCAGAACAAAATCAGTCATGGCGGTGCTCCTGCTGCGGTGCATCGGGGACGATGTTGCCGTGAAGGTCGTGATGATGGTCGTGATGGTGGCGGTACAGCGCCAGTCCGGACAAGTCGCGGCCGAACAGGCGCAGGTATTCCGGGTGCACGCTGACATCGTCCGGCTTGCCCACGCAGCAGACATGGCGCTCCAGACAGACCACTTCATCCGTGGCGGCCATGACCAGATGCAGGTCGTGCGAAATCATCAAGACGCCGCAGCCCGTGGTGTCGCGCAGGCGCACGATCAACCCGTAGAGCTCTTGCTGGCCCTGCACATCGAGTCCTTGCGCGGGCTCGTCGAGCACCAGCAGATCGGGCTTGCGCAACAACGCGCGGGCGAGCAGCACCCGCTGCATCTCGCCGCCGGACAGCGCCCGCAGCGGTCGCTGCAGCAGGCCACCGGCGCCGTTGTCGTCGAGCATCTGCTGACGCTGCAGCGGCGTGCTCGGCCCGGCCAGGCGCAGGAAACCGTCCACGTCCATCGGCAGACCGGGGGGCGGGGTGAAACGCTGCGGCACATAGCCGATCACCAGCTTGTCACGCCGCCACACCGTGCCAGCATCTGGCGTCAGCAATCCAAGCAGCACACGCACCAGCGTGGTCTTGCCAGCGCCATTCGGCCCAACCAGGGTGACGATCTGGCGCGGCCGCACGCGCAAATTCACCGCAGCGAGCAAGACGTTGCCATTGCGCTGCAAGTGGATGTTTTCGAGGCGGATCAGGACATCAGAATCAGGCACGTCAGTGAGGAGCGCCAGGGTGCTCAGGTTGTTGGATGTTATATTGTAACTATATGTAGCCGCCCATTGATCCCGCGCCATGCCAAACACCACACGCCGACTTGTCTGCGCCGCTGTTCTGTTCACTTCCCTGCTGAGCGCATTCACCGCCCATGCAGAAACCGCCCCCCGGGTCGCTGTCAGCATCAAGCCCGTGGGCGATCTGGTTGCCGCCGTCATGGCGGGTGTGGGAACGCCCTCGGTGCTGATTCCGCCAGGCAGTTCGCCCCACACTTACGCCTTCAAGCCCTCCGAGCGGGCCGCCGCGGAACAGGTGCAAATTCTGTTCTGGATCGGCCCTGACGTGGAACCCGCCTTGACCAAAATCACCAAGGCGCTGCCCAGGAGCGCGCGCGTGGTCACACTGTCCGCCCAGCCAGGCATGGACTTGCTGTCGGCGCGCACTGGCGGTGACTGGGAACGCAAACGCCCGGCGTCGGCACAGAAGCCCGCAGCGGCAGACGCCCATGACCATGCGCATACCGGCAGCATCGATGGTCATCTCTGGCTGTCGCCGACCAATGCCAAGGTCATCGTGCGCAGCACCGCGCAAGCGCTCTCCGCAGTCGACCCGCAGCATGCCGTGCAATACCGGGCCAACGCCGAGCAAGCGGTGCAGCGCATTGACGCCACGACGGCGGAACTCACGGCACAGCTTGCCCCGGTGAAAGACAAGCCGTTCATCGTGTTTCACGACGCGTTCCAGTATTTTGAACACGCTTTCGGCCTGCGCGCCGTCGGCTCGATTCTGGCCAGCCCGGACGCCATTGCCAACGCGCGCCGCGTGAGCCAGATGCGCGACAAGATCAAGGCGCTCGGCGCGGTGTGCGTGTTTTCCGAGCCGCAGTTCGAACCGCGCCTGGTGCACACCCTGGTCGAGGGCAGCAACGCCCGCCTGGGCACGCTCGACCCGCTCGGTGCCAAAGGCCCGCTGGGCCTGGACGGTTACACGCAGTTGATGCGCAATCTGGCGGGCAATCTGCGGGACTGCCTCTCGGGGAAATAACCAGGGCTATTCGTTCGCCGCGCGCTTCAGCCCTGGAGCCAGCAGCGCGGAAAAACGGGCGCGGATTGCAGAAGCAATGCCTGCGGCATCCAGCCCCACATCGGCCGTGATCTGCGCCGGATCGCCATGCTCCAGCCAGGCATCCGGCAGGCCGAGGTTAAGCACGGGAATCTGCACCCCCGCCGCCTGCAGAACCTCCAGGCAGGCGGAACCCGCACCCCCCATCACGGCGCCCTCTTCCACCGTGACCAGCGCATCGTGACTGCGGGCAGCCGTCAGCAATGCGACCGCATCAAGCGGCTTCACAAAGCGCATATTGAGTACGCTGGCATCGAATTCCTCTGCCACTTGCAGCGCGGCGTACAGCACCGGGCCAAAGGCGAGAATGGCAATGCGCCTGCCCGGCATGGCCGCACTGGCCCGCCTCGGCTGCGATTTTCCCCAGGGCAGTTCGGTCAAGCCCCGCTCCACGGCGACACCTGCGCCGCTGCCGCGCGGGTAGCGCACTGCCACCGGCCCGCTTTGGCGCAAGCCCGTGGTGAGCAACTGGCGGCACTCGTTCTCATCTGCCGGCACGAGCACACCCAGGTTGGGCACACAGCGCAGAAAAGGAATGTCAAACGCGCCGGTATGCGTGGCGCCGTCCGCGCCCACCACTCCGGCACGGTCCACCGCGAACAGCACGGGCAGGTTCTGTATGGCCACGTCGTGAATGACCTGGTCGTAGCCGCGTTGCAAAAAGGTGGAATAGATCGCAAGCACCGGCTTCATGCCTTCGCAAGCCAGTCCGGCGGCAAAGGTCACGGCATGTTGTTCGGCAATGCCGACATCGAAATAGCGTTGTGGAAAGCGCTCGGCAAACTCCACCAGGCCCGACCCTTCGCGCATGGCCGGGGTAATGCCCACCACGCGCGCGTCGGCCTGCGCCATATCGCACAGCCATTGCCCGAACACCTGGGTGAAGGTGGGCGGCTTGCCCGGCCTGCTCGGTGCCAGGCCCACTGCAGGATCGAACTTGCCCGGCCCGTGATAAGCCACGGGATCGGCCTCGGCCAGCTTGTAGCCCTGGCCCTTTTTGGTGACGACATGCAGCAACACCGGGCCGTGCATCTCGCGCAGGTTGTGCAGGGTGGGAATGAGGGCGTCGAGATCGTGCCCGTCGATCGGGCCGAAATATTTCACCCCCAGTTCTTCGAACAAGGGCGACGGCGCGACCAGGCCCTTGGCGTATTCCTCCAGCCGCCGCGCCAGTCCCAGCAAGGGCGGCGCTGCGCTCAGCACCTGTTTGGCCGTGCTGCGCGCCGCAGTGAACAGGCCGCCCGACAACAAGCCGGTAAGGTGCCGGTTGAGCGCGCCCACCGGGGGCGAGATCGACATGTCGTTGTCGTTGAGCACGATGAGCAGATCGGCCTCGGGATGCACACCGGCGTTGTTCAGCGCCTCGAAGGCCATGCCGCCAGTCAGCGCACCGTCACCAATGATGGCCACGACACGGCGCGATTCGCCCTTTCGCTGTGCCGCCAGCGCCATGCCCAGCGCGGCGGAAATGGAGGTGGACGAGTGCGCAGTGCCGAAGGTGTCGTAAGGCGATTCCTCGCGGCGCGGGAACCCGGAAATGCCCCCCTTCTGCCGCAGACCGCGCATGGCTTCGCGCCGTCCGGTGAGTATTTTGTGCGCGTAAGTCTGGTGGCCCACATCCCACACCAGCCGGTCGTCCGGCGTATTGAATACGGCATGCAGCGCCACGGTGAGTTCCACTGTGCCGAGGTTGGACGAGAGGTGCCCGCCGGTGCGCGAGACGGACTCCAGAATGAACTGACGCAACTCAACCGACAACTGGCGCAGATGGGCGCGGTCTAGTGCGCGCACCTCTGCGGGCGAGGTGACGCGGGATAAGAGCGGAAAGGAAGAAGTCACAGGCGATCTAACGCGTTCAAAAACGGTTGCGGCGCAGCATGGCGGCGAGCAACAAGGAAAAAATCACAACAAATCCGGCAGCCGACCAGAACGGCAGGGCCAGCCCGAAAATGCTCGGCGTGTCTGCGCACAAACCATCTGCGCGAAACATCCAGGGCATCCATTGGGTGATGCTCCAGTGGTTGATGACCGCCGCCAGGGGATCGAGGCCGCAGAGTTGCCCCGGATGCAGTGCCAGCCAGACGTGGCGCAACGCGAATCCCAGACCGACCAGGGCGCTGAGCGCCCCAAGACCCAGCGCCGCCCGCGCCGCAAGGCCAGCACGCGCGCGCATCAGACTGACAGCGGACAGCGCAAAACCGAGCACGCCCAGGTAGGCCATGCGCTGCAAAATGCACAGCGGACAGGGTGCGAACCCCTTGCGCTGCAACCACAGCGCACCGCCCAGCGTGCCAAACGCTGTCGCCGCGGCCAGAACGGCAAGCGCGGTGCCAATGGGGGATGGATTACGGTCCGTCGTCATGGGGCACTCTCGGTCAATTGGTGGCGCGCTTCGGGATCAATGCTCTCGCAGCACGATCAGATCCGCCAACTCTCGCAGGCGCTGACTCGCCGCGCGCTGCGCAGGGGGCAAAGCGTCGAGTGCGGCCTGCGCCTTGTCCCGCAGGGTGTGCGCCAGGGCGCGCGCCGCGTCAAGGCCCAGCGCGGACACATAGGTCGATTTGTTCTGCTGCGCGTCCTTGCCAGGGGTTTTCCCCAGAGTGGCGGAGTCTGCGGTGACGTCGAGGATGTCGTCCACCACCTGAAAAGCCAGACCGATGACCTCGCCATAAGTCTGCAGCGCAGTGAATGTTTGCGCCTGATGCGTGGCATTCACCCCGCCACAGGCCGCGCCCATCAGCACGCTGGCTTTGAGCAAGGCACCGGTCTTGCGGCTATGCATATGCATCAGATCGTCTCCACTGACGGCACCGCCCGTGGCAAAAATGTCCAGCGTCTGGCCCCCGGCCATGCCGTCCGCTCCCGAGGCGCGTGCCAACAAGGCGCAAAGCCGCGCCTGCAAGGCTGGCGCGAGGCCGTCGTCGGGGGTCAGCACCTCATAGGCCAAGGCCTGCAAAGCGTCCCCCGCGAGCAGCGCCAGCGCCTCGCCAAAACGCACATGGGTGGTGGGTTGACCGCGGCGCAACACGTCGTCATCCATGCACGGCAGGTCATCGTGCACCAGGGAGTAGGCATGGACAAGTTCTACTGCGCAGGCGGCGCGGTCGAGCGCCTGCGGGTCAGCCTGCACACAATCGCCTGCGGCCCAGACCAGAAGGGGCCGCACGCGCTTGCCGCCCATTGCCGCGGCGTAATGCATGGCTTCATGCAATTGCGGCACCAGGGGATGATGCTGCGGCACAAAGCGTGTAATGAGTGCCTGCGCTTTGGCCTGATGGCGCTCCATCCACGCGCCAAAAGTCAGCGCATCGGTGGCGATGGGCACCGCCTGCAGAC
The DNA here is from genome assembly GCA_016936875.1 of Burkholderiaceae bacterium. GTDB lineage: Bacteria > Pseudomonadota > Gammaproteobacteria > Burkholderiales > Burkholderiaceae_C > Thiomonas. Next base: position 7,860 of record JAFGXB010000289.1, read on the forward strand.
CGTTTCTGTGCAGCACTTCAGACACGATCGTCGTCCTCATCGGGTTCCACGCGCATGGGTTTGAGCTGATCGCCGTCAAGCACCTGCACCTGCTGCTCCACTGCCTGCAGCTTGTCACGGCAAAACTGCAACAGCAAATTGCCGCGCTTGTACGACGCCAGCGTGTCATCAAGACTGAGCTGCCCTGCCTCCATCGCCTGCACAATCTGTTCGAGCTCCGAAAGCGCCTGTTCGTAGCTGGCCGGGGACTGATCGGTATGGCGTGCGGTTTTTGCTGCGGGCATGGCGTCTGGCAAGGAAGGACTGCGCGCAAGGTCGCAAGCCAAGTTGTGCTTCAAAGTAAACAGTGCATTTTAGGCTTGGCTTGAAAATGCGCAGGCAATGGGGAACTCTACAATCGGAACTGTTTTACCACTGCGTCCTCTCAAGGAAACGCAGCGCCGCCCCAAGCTTCCTTACCCCCTCGGGGGCTGATGCGCAGCAACAGGTCTTGGGGCGCTATTAACGAATTGTGGAGGTGCACCCCCATCATGTCCGATTTGAGCATTCGCTTGTCGCAGGATCACCTGCAGTTGCCGGTTTCGACTTATTTCGACGATGACCTGTTCAAGCTCGAACAGGAACAGATCTTCCGCTCCGGCCCGCGTTACCTCGGACATGAACTCACGGTGCCCAAGATCGGTGACTACGCCGCTCTCGCGCAGGAAGGCGAAGGACGGGCACTGATTCACGCCCCGCAAGGAATCGAGCTCCTGTCCAACGTCTGCCGCCACCGCCAGGCGGTGATGCTGCGCGGCATGGGCAGCGCGGGCAAGAACATCGTCTGCCCGCTGCACCGCTGGACTTACGGCCTGGACGGCCAGCTCGTCGGCGCACCGCACTTTCCGCAAGACCCCTGCCTGCATCTGCAAAAATACCCGCTGCAACGCTGGAACGGCATGCTGTTCGAAGACAACGGCTACCCGGTCGCGCAGACCATGCAGCAACTTGCCGTGCTCAAAGAGTTCGATTTCACCGGCTTTGTGCACGACCACACGGAAATGCACGTCTGCAACTACAACTGGAAGACCTTCATCGAGGTCTATCTGGAGGACTACCACGTCGTGCCCTTCCACCCCGGCCTGGGCAAGTTCGTCGATTGCAACGTGCTGCAATGGCAGTTCGCCCCCGAGTGGAGCGTGCAGACCGTCGGCGTGCATGAGGGTCTGCAGCATCCGGGCAGCGCCGTCTACAGCAAATGGCATCAGGCCGTGCTGAACTTCCGCTCCGACAAAAAACTGCCGGAGCACGGTGCCATCTGGCTCACGCTCTATCCCAACATCATGCTGGAGTGGTATCCCCATGTGCTGGTGGTCTCCACCCTCTACCCGCTGGGGCCGCAGAGCACCTTGAATATGGTGGAGTTTTTCTATCCCGAAGAAATCGCAGCCTTCGAGCGCGAATTCATCATGGCCGAACGCGCCGCCTACATGGAAACCTGCGCCGAGGACGACGAAATCGCCGAGCGCATGGATGCCGGTCGCAAAGCCCTGTTCGAGCGCGGAGACGACCAGCACGGCCCTTATCAGTCGCCAATGGAAGACGGCATGCGCCACTTCCACGCCTGGTATCGCAACAAACTGCAGGTTCCAGCCTGACGCGCTGTTTCCCCCACAACCTACTCCGTCCAATGGCGACTCCCTACACCACCCTGATTTCCGCCGTCGAACTGATGCAGTCGCCCGGCGCCTTTGTTGTCGATTGCAGCCATGACCTCGCCCACCCCGAGTCAGGCCAGCGCGACTACGCCGCCACGCATATCCCCGGCGCGCTGTTTTTGCACCTCGACCGCGATCTGTCTGCACCGATGACCGGCCACAACGGCCGACACCCGCTGCCGGATGCCGAGACATTTGCCGCCCGCCTCGCGCAACTCGGCCTGAACCAGAACCAGCAAGTCGTCGCCTACGACCGTGCCGGTGGCGGATTTGCCGTGCGCCTGTGGTGGATGCTGCGCTGGCTCGGCCACGATGCGGTCGCCGTGCTCGACGGCGGCTGGCAGGCCTGGCTGGCCGCAGGCGGCACTGGCGAAACTGTGGTGCCCGCACCGCGCCCTCCGGGCAATTTCATCCGGCGCCCCTCCCTGGTGGGCGATGTGTCGGCCAAGGGCGTGCTGGACAATCTGCGCGCCCCCAGACATCTTGTTCTCGACGCCCGAGCGCCCGAACGCTATGCCGGCGAAGTGGAGCCGATCGATCCGGTCGCCGGGCATATTCCCGGGGCGAAAAACCGCTTTTTCCAGACCAATCTGCAACCGGACGGCACATTCAAATCACGCGAACAACTGCGCGAAGAATTTACCGCCCTGCTCGAAGACTGGACTCCGCGCGATGTGATTCACCATTGCGGCTCCGGCGTTTCCGGCTGCCACAACCTGCTCGCCATGACACACGCCGGCATGGACGGCAGCCTGCTCTACCCCGGCTCATGGAGCGAGTGGTGCGCCAATCCACAACATCCCGTGGCCACAGGGCGGGCACCTGGAAAGGCCTGAACGCGAGAAGCAAAAGTAGACGCAACGATCGCTGCCACCGGTCTGATTGCGAGGATGCGCGACCAGCCATTTATCCGCGTTAGGCGAGGGCTTGCGCCCAGTCGGCCAGCGGTGTTTCCCCTATTAATCGCCCCCGCTCGCGCATGCCGCAACCCGGGCAACACGCGCGCGACGGTGGTTGGCTTACGCCCCCCTTGCGCTTTGCTCAGTTGC